>JAJRZR010000020.1 GCA_024275145.1 Deltaproteobacteria bacterium
ACGAAGGTTTGGGAACATGATGAGTCCGGACAGCCAGAAGCGATTGTATCTCCTGGGTACAGGGATGCTATTGACCGTCATGATCTTGCCATTGATATTTGCCATGTTCGGCACAAAGTTCATGGGCGGCATGTTCACAGCCAGTTGGCACTGGCCTTTTCCATCCGATCCTCACAGCGGTTTCTACAGGGCCTTTTCATTGGCCGCCTCTCTGTTGATAGCCGTTTTGATGGTGGTGTTCGTGGAGATGAAGAGGCTGAACAGGGTGATTGGTAGATCCAGGGATCGTTACCGGTCGCTTATTGATATATCTCCCTATGGAATGGTTCTTACGGATAACCAATTGAGGATCAAGGGGGGAAACAGATTTTTCGCCGAGCTTTTCGACCAGCACATAAAGGATCTCATAGGTAAAGGATTACAGGAGGTAGTCGCCCTTGCGTGGGAGGATATATCTCCAAGGTTCTCCAGATTACGTGTGGGGGAAAACCTTCAACTTTCACCTTTGAGATTGTCCGAGGGGCGTGGGGAGGCAAAATGGATCGGGTTCCAGGTGTTTCGACACGATGCCAACAGCCTCTACTGGCACGTTTCTGATGTCAGTGAGGCAACCGAGCTGGAGCAACGCCACAAGGAATTGATAGACCATCTTCCCCTTGGCATCTTCGAGGCCGATATATCAGGGCGCCTCAAGACCTTGAATCCAGCGGCTCTGAGCCTTCTTGGTGTCGACAAGGTGCCATCTACCCTGGATCTCTTTTTCCCAGAAGAGGCATGGGACTACCTTGTATATCAACTCAGATTCACCGGTGAGCCTGAGAAGGGAATCCTCAAGTATACGACTCCATCGGATGAAACGAAATTCATTACATACAGGGCAAAGCTCGAGACAAAGGACGGTGTTCCCATGGTTTCAGGGACCCTGACGGACGTGACCGAGGAATTCAGGTTACAGGAAAGACTGACCGCCGCCCTGAAAGATGCCGAGATGGCCAACAAGGCCAAAAGCGCATTTCTTGCAAGAATGAGCCATGAAATCCGGACCCCTTTGAACAGTATCCTGGGCATAGCCCATCTGCTCCAGGATAAGGTGGTGAGGCAGGAGGCCAGGGACCTTTTGGATGACCTGTCCGAATCTTCCGAATACCTTGCGTCCCTTATCGGCGACATACTGGATCTTTCCAGGATTGAATCCGGCCGCCTGGAACTCCACGAGTGCCCATTCGATCTGGAACGGATGCTGATCCCTCTGCTCAAGACCTTTGAGATACAATGCAGGGAAAAGGGGGTGACGCTGAACACAGACATTCGCCTGAGTGATGGCACCTGTTTTTTGGGCGATCCGGTTAGGATAAAGCAGATTTTCTACAATCTCGTTGGTAACAGCCTTAAGTTTGTGGAAAAGGGCAACATTACACTCAGGACATATACCAATGGCAAAAATCACGATGGAAAAACTGTAATCAAGATCGAGGTTTCCGATACCGGGCCCGGTATCGCCCCTGACATTTTGCCGTTTATCTTTGATCCCTTTGTGCAGGATAAAACCGGCGTCAAGACCGGTGGCACCGGCCTCGGGTTGGCCATTACCAGGCACATAGCCCAGCTTATGGATGGTGAAATAACGGTGGACAGTATCCTGGGCCATGGTACTACCTTTGTGGTCACAATCGCACTGGGGATCGCTTCCGGGGTAAAGAAGGGTGGCGATGATACGGAAGAATCACTTGATCCTACGGCTATTCCCAATGGCCGGGCATTGATAGTAGATGACGTCTTTTTGAACAGGAAGATCCTTAAATTGCTCCTTGAAAAGGAGGGATGGCGCACTGTTTCTGCTGAAAATGGTCTCGAGGCAGTGGACATATTGAAGTCCGACAGGACGTTCGATGTAATTCTGATGGACATATCCATGCCAGAGATGGACGGACAACAGGCTACCAAATACATAAAGAAGAAATTGTCCATAGAGGACATCCCAGTGATTGGAATCTCTGCCCATGCCCTGACCGGTGACCGTGAAAAATACATGGATTCCGGTATGGACGGTTACGTCACCAAACCAATAAGTCCATCGACCCTGTGGACTGAGATAAACAGGGTACTAAGGAAAGATGCCAGCGATAATGCTTCTACCAAACCGGATAGAAGACGGGAGTGTAGCTGTTCCGACCGGCATCCGGTTCACAAAGGTGCTTCTAAGATAATCCCCGCCGATTCCCGTTCACGCAAACTGGATTCCGTTGCACCCCCACTCTCCATGGACGAATTGATCGATACCTGTCAGGGGTCCAGAGAGCTTGCATTTCAACTCATCGAGTCCCTGGTGGATGAGATCCCCAAATGGATAACAGAGGCCGCCAGGACCGTGGCCAGCAAGGATGTGAAAGGCATAAGGAAGATTTGTCATCTCATAAGGGGAACGGTCAGTACCCTTGGAGCCTCAAAACTTGAAGATGCAGCCGCCAGGCTGGGTAAGGCGGCAAGAGAGGGGGAAATATCGCAGTTGCCGGTCCTTTTGAAGCGTTTGCAGTCCGAGGCAGAGGCGGTGAGGACTTGGAGTGTTTCCCTTCTTGAAAAAAATGGGTAGCATCCACCTGTAACTGTTTAATCCCGGATTGTGCACTTCAAATACTGAATGAATAGAATTGTTTAAAAATTACAAGACGTTATAAGCAAATCAGCATCCTTTTCGGTTCACCCAAAAGGTGCATCAACTTCTCAACGAATTATACAGCATTTGAAGCTGCAAGGGGCGGCAATTTTGCCGAATTCGCTGTGTTGTCGGGAACTTGAAGTGCACAACTAGGTCTTGCGTGTCCTCTGCCTTGCATCTTCGCCAAACTTGCGAGCTGCATAATCCGGGATTAAACAATGTGCCCGATCGGGCTTGCGCCAATCACCTGCAATAAAAAAATCATTGGAAGGACGAACCAGTATGGACTTCAAGGTAGGTGTGTTTGATTCGGGCATAGGGGGACTGTCGGTAGTCAGGGAGATCAAAAGGCTCATGCCTGGCCAGCCGCTGATCTATTTCGGTGATACCGCCCGAACTCCATACGGCCCCAAGAGCCTGGAGATTCTTCGGCGTTACGCCTTACAGGATGCAAAGTTCTTGATACAGCAAGGGGCCAGCTTGGTCGTCATAGCCTGCCACAGCGCGGCCAGTGCGGCAACCGGCTTGTTGGAATCAGAATTGGCTGTTCCGGTCTTCGAGGTGGTCACTCCATCGGTGGCCCAGGCCATAACACTTACGCGGAATTTCAGGATAGGGGTTATAGGTACCAGAGCAACCATCAGCAGCCGGATCTATGACAGGCTCATACCCGAAAGGCTCAAAAATGTAAGGGTCTTTGGCAGGGCCTGCCCATTGCTGGTTCCCCTGGTTGAAGAGGGCTGGATCAACAACAGGGAAACCCGGATGATCGTTAAGAGATACCTCCGGCCATTGAGGGAGAAACAGATTGATACCCTTGTCCTCGGATGTACGCACTATCCACTGCTCAAGCGGGTGATAATGGAAAAGGCCGGCAAGAGGGTCAAGATAGTCGATCCTTCCGAGGAGGTAGCAAGGGCCGTACATGGATTTCTAAAGGGGAAAGGACTCCTCGCGGAAGGGTCTGGAGATAATGATCGTTTTTTTGTCTCGGATTTGACATCCAATACGCAAACGATCGTGGAGAGGTTCATGGGAAAGGGGATCAAACTGGAAAAGGCCGTGTTCTCGTAACGCTGGGCCTGTCAAGACTGCGTATTCTCATACCTTGGCGAGGCCATCTTCCTTACCCTTTCGAGATCCTCTGCCGTATCCACCTCCACCGGCGCCTGCTCCACTACTGTCACACCGATGGTGTAACCATTTTCCAGTGCCCTCAGTTGTTCAAGCTGTTCCAGTTGTTCAAGCCTGGATGGGGGCAGGTTGACAAATTTTTGTAGGAATCCTTGCCTGAAGGCATAGATGCCCAGATGACGCAGATAAGGGGATGTCATGTTGTTGGCAGCGCCGGTTCCGTTCAGTATGCCTTCCCTGTCGAACGGAATGGGAGACCTGGAGAAATACAGGGCGTTTCCCGAGATGTCCAGTACGACCTTTACCCTGTTGGGATTGGTGGCCTCCTGTATCGGCAAGGGGCATGCCGCCGTGGCCATGGCCAGGTCTTCCCTTGATCTGAGCAGGTCGATTATATTGCTTACAGGTTGTGGATCAAGCAGTGGTTGATCTCCCTGGATATTGACCACCATGTCCTGGGAAGACAGACCTATCCTTCTGGCCACCTCGGCAACCCTGTCCGTTCCGGAGGGGTGGTCAGGATGTGTCAAAAAGCATTCACCGCCTATTGCATGGATGTGCGATGCAATCCTTTTATCGTCCGTGGCCACGATGACCCTCTCTATAGCCAGGATGTTAACAGCACGTTCATAGACCCTCACGATCATGGGTTTGCCCCAGATTTCTGCAAGAGGCTTGCCAGGAAGCCTGGTAGAGCCATATCTTGCAGGTATGATAGCCACCACTTTCATCTTTTTTCTTCCCTTTTGCTACCCTTGTCCGGCACCGTTACACGCCCTGCTTGACCTCTAGGGCGAGTTGGTAAACGAGGCCCTTGTTGAACGGGGCCAGCTCCGTGAGCAGGTCAACCGCATCCCTCAGGGAAAGGGATTTTTCGGTCATGAGGAACCTAAGTGCCTTCTTGATCGCAGGCTGTCTCTGGAGCCGTAGTTGTTCAGCCTGATCAGTTCCTGCCCCTTCTACTATCAAGGTGATCTCTCCTTTTATCGGGCCTTGGCCGATGGTGTCGATCAGGCCTGAAATAGTGCTGTATACAGTGGTTTCATGAATCTTGGTGAGTTCCCTTGCCATGAATATCTTTCTGTTACCAAGTACCTCTTGCATGGCCTTAAGGCTATCGATAAGCCTGTGTGGTGCCTCGAAAAAGACTAGCGTGTGAGGGAGTTCCCGCAATGCCTCTAGTGATCTCTTCCTGGCAGAATCCCTGTTGGGCAGGAAACCAACAAAGAAAAAGGAGTCGGCAGGCATACCGGAGACACTCAGTGCGGTGGTGATAGCCGAAGGACCTGGTACCGGAATGACCTGGAAACCTCTATCTCTCACACGCTTGACCAGCTTGGCTCCGGGATCGGACAAACCCGGTGTTCCGGCATCGCTAACTAGTGCCACGTTACTGCCGGAAGCCAGGGTTTGCAGGATTACCTGTGTCCGCTGCTCTTCATTAAATTTGTGGCAACTGATCATCTTTACCCGTATCTCCAGATGACGGAGTAACCGCTGTGTCCGTCTGGTGTCCTCGGCTGCAATCAGATCCACCCTCTCGAGGGTGTTTCCAGCCCTTGAGCTTAAGTCCGTGAGGTTGCCAAGAGGCGTACCTATTACGTAGAGAACTCCGGGCCTTTTTTTCTTTTCAGAGGCCTTTTCAGTCATGGGACCTGTCACGTTGATTGTATACGTGGATGATCCGCTGAATGGCCGTTATATGGGTAAATATTGCCAGGAACCACAATATCGGGTAGATCCAGTTAAATATCAATCCGACAGCCAGGGCGAATAGCCGTTCAAAACGTGTGAGAATGCCGATCTTACATTCAAAACCCAGGGCCTCGGCCCTGGCCCTGGCATAGCTGACCAGAATGGAACCGGTAAGGGCGCTAAGTACCAGCGCGGCCTCACGAAAGCCACCGCCACTGTGGATAAGGAAATAGGAGAGAAGACCCAGATAGAGGAAGAATTCAGCATATCTGTCCACTGTTGAGTCCAGAAACGCCCCGAAGGTACTTTCTCCCCCCTGGTCCCTTGCAAGAAGGCCATCTACTGCGTCTAGGGGGCCGAACACGGCAAGCATCCAGCCGGCCACAGCAGGATGTCCCAGGCCAAGTACGAGGCCTGTAGCGCCATAGGCCGCCAATCCCATCAATGTGACGGTATTAGGGGTGCAACCAAGTCGCCCGAGAAACCGGGCAACCGGGCGCAGAAAAGGGCCTGACCATCCCCTACACCAGTCACTGAATGACCACACTATTGCACCTGCCTTTCCACAAAGGTTTCCTGTTAATTGTTTTCCTGGGAAGGCCCTATACCCAGTTCTTTGAGTACACTGGCACAACGGGGGCACACGTCCGGCCATTTTTCGTTTTTCCCAACATCCTCACTCCAGGTCCAGCAACGGGCGCATTTTGCCCCAGATGCCTTGGTTACGGCAACCTCCAGGCCCTCCAGCTCCTCGCTGCGATAGACATCTGTAGCCATGGAGTTTGTATTCTCGGAAACCTCAAGTTGGGATACGATAGTGATCGTGCGCAATAATTCCCTGTGCTCCATGCAAAAGTTCCTCATGTCCACAGGTGGTTTTATCACTACCTTTGCGTCGAGTGCCAGTCCTATCCTCTTCTCCTGTCTTGCAATCTCGAGCGCCTTCGTTACCTCGGCCCTTATCCGCCAAAGCGTCTCCCAGGTATCCATGAAGGATTCATTTGCTGGTATCTTTTCTTCAAAATCATGGGTTTCAAGGAAGATGCTCTCGGCCTTCTTGCCACCTAGATAACCCCATGCCTCCTCTGCGGTAAAGGAAAGTACCGGCGCCATTATCATCAACAGCTCCCTTGCAATCTTGTAGATGGCTGTTTGGGCGGAACGCCTCAGTCTGCCAGAGGGTGTTTCACAGTATAGCCGGTCTTTTAATATGTCCAGATACAGGGCGCTCAAGTCTACCGTGCAGAACTGATATATACGGTGAAAGACTACATGAAAGCGGTAATCCCTGTAGGCCTGTTTAACCCTTCCCGCAACCTGGTTGAGCCGCCATAAGGCCCACTTGTCCAGGAATTCCATCTGCTCGAAGGCCACCATGTCAACCTCTGGGTCAAAATCGGCAAGGTTGCTCAATAGGTATCTTATGGTATTTCTGATCTTCCGGTAGGCCTCGGTAAGCCTTTGGAGAATTTCTTCCGATATCTTTATGTCGTCCTGGTAATCTTCCGCAGAAACCCACAGGCGCAGGACCTCTGCTCCATATCGTTTTATTATCTTTTCAGGCGGGATGACATTACCCACGGACTTGGACATCTTTTTGCCCTTGCCATCTACGACAAAGCCATGGGTGAGAACCGTCTTGTACGGGGCCCTGTGCCTAGTGGCCACGCAGGTAAGAAGCGAACTCTGGAACCATCCCCGGTGCTGATCGCTTCCCTCAAGGTAAAGGTCAGCAGGTGAGCAAAGCTCTGGGCGGGCCTCGAGCACGGCGGCATGGCTGACCCCGGAATCAAACCATACATCCAAGATGTCGGTTTCCTTCTCGACGTTTCTGCCTCCACAACCAGGGCATGTGACATCTTCAGGCAAAAAGTCGGTAGCCGGTCTGTCGAACCAGGCATCCGCCCCCTCCCTGGAAAAGATTTCCACTATACGTTCGGCGACCGAGTTGGTCATCACCGGCGCATAGCAATCCTGGCAGACCAGGACGGTTACCGGTACCCCCCAAGACCTCTGGCGTGATATGCACCAGTCAGGCCTCGATTCCACCATTCCATGGATCCTGTCCTTACCCCAATCCGGGATCCATCTTACCTTGTCTATGGTGCTCATGGCCTCTTTTCTTAGTCCCCCGTTATCCATGGAGATGAACCATTGGGGTGTGGCCCGAAAGATGACCGGTTTTTTGCATCTCCAGCAGTGAGGGTAACTGTGTTCCAGGGTCTCTACCGCCACAAGGTTGCCATCCTTCTTCAACAGCTCGATTATCTGGTTGTTTGCCTCGAATATGTTGACACCCTCAAGCAATGGGACATCTCTTGTAAATCTGCCACGATCATCAACCGGCGAATAGACATCGAGGTCGTATTTCAGCCCGCTTTCATAATCGTCAGCTCCATGGCCCGGGGCGGTGTGCACGCAACCTGTACCTGCCTCAAGGGTTACATAGGAGGCAACGATCAACAGGCTTTCCTGCTCTAGGAAGGGATGGAGTGCATGCATACCCTGGATTTCATCTCCCTTGAAATAGCCTACTATCTTGCAGTCGGTCTGTTCCATCTCAAGTGATGCAAGGAATGGAAGGAGTCTGCCCTCGGCCACGATCCAGATCTCCTTCCCATTTCCCTTGCCAGATGCTGTCCCCTTTGCCCTGGCCATATCGACCTCTACTACCACGTATTCGAAATCCGGGTGCAGGGCCACTGCCTTGTTGGCAGGGAGCGTCCATGGTGTAGTGGTCCAGATCAATACATATGAAGGGATCTCAGCGTCGATTCCGTAACGTTCCTTCAGCCAGCCAGAAAGGTCTTCCGCTGACTTGAATCTGACCGTTATCGAGGGTGATTTGTGGGGCCCATATTCTACCTCGGCCTCTGCCAGTGCGGTTACGCACGTGGGGCACCAATATACGGGCTTTTTGCTCCTTATCACGTGTCCATCCAGGAAGATTCTGCAGAATTCCCTGGCTATCGAGGCCTCATAGTCATATGTCATGGTTAGATAGGGATGCTCCCAGTCACCAAGGACTCCTAACCTTTCGAATTCCTTTTTTTGTATCTTGACGAATTTCTCTGCGTAACGGCGGCATGCCTTTCGAATTGCCAATAGGCTCATTTGTCTTTTTTTGGGGCCAAGGTCCCTTTCCACATTATGTTCAATAGGCAGGCCGTGGCAATCCCATCCAGGGACAAAGGGGGCGTCCAGTCCTTCCATCTGGCGGGATTTGACTATTATGTCCTTTAAGACCTTGTTCACCGTGTGGCCGAGATGTATGTGCCCGTTCGCATACGGGGGGCCGTCATGGAGTATGAACTTGGGTTGCCCAGCCCGTTTTTTTCTCATGGTCCCGTATAGATCCAGCTTGCTCCAGTGTTTCAATATCTCTGGCTCCCGCTGATTGAGGTTGGCCTTCATGGGGAATTTGGTCTTGGGAAGATTTAGCGTCTTTTTATAATCCATGGATAGTTTACCTGTATCTTTCATCTGAGAAGATATACCGCCTACCATTGTCACGTAGCCCGGGCTACCCGAAGCCGTCTCCATGCACGAGGCGAGACCTGATGGAGAATGTATTCTTACGATAAGATTGGTCCAGGGCAATCCGGTGAAGGCAGGTATTTCATGTTTGCGCATTCCTCTTAGCGTATTTTTCCAAATGCCTCAAGGGTAAGCTACTGACATCGTAGGCAGGAGGTCTTCCAATCCTGTAGAGGCCCGGTTGCAATTCGACATCAAAAGGTACCACCCGGTGCAATCATAGTACAGCATTCCATCAAGATAACCGGTTGATGCTTGTCTGACAAAATTCCCATGGGTGTGTAACACGGTCGGGTAAAGGGGACAGGGAACGCTCCCGTTTCCCAGGGGCATCTTTTAATAAAAAAGAGATATGTATCGATAAGGACAGTGAGTTGCCCGCAAGACCCTGTGGAGGGCCTGATTCAACCGAAACCGGTCTTTATGACAAGAGGCCAAGGAGAGAGGTTTTCCCTGGCTGGAGTTTTTAAATTCATGAGGTCTCAGGAAATCAATTGCGCCGGGACCATGGAGGCAAGACTTTGCCGCCAAGGAGATGGAAACGGGCCTCTTTTGTATATGCCTATGCGTCTGATCGGTGGCACGGAAGGTCAGCAGGGCGCCTTTCAACGCATCATGTCGGCGCGTGGGTGTTTTTTGGAGGTTATATCTGCCATGTCGATACCGGGGTATCAAGAAAATCTATCTATACGAGGCATGTCAGGCCTCACGGCACGGACTCATCCTTCAAAGGCCCGGTGCGTTTTGGGAGCATAAATTTTTTGATAGCGAGGTCAACAGATGAAGGCTCTTGTAGTTGATGACTCTCAATCGATGAGAAATATAGTCAAGACCGGTCTCAAAAGCATGGGAGTCTTTAACCAGATCAGCGAGGCGGTAAACGGGGTTGATGCCCTGGAAAAGATAGATAGCGAAGGGCCTTTCGATATTATCCTGTTGGATTGGTACATGCCAGAGATGGAGGGTTTCGACTGCCTGGTGAAGATTCGTAAAGATCCCCGCTTGAATAATACCAAGGTCATGATGGTTACCACGGAAAACCAGCAGGAAAATGTCATAAGGGCGGTGATAGCTGGGGCGAATGAGTATCTCATGAAACCATTTACGAACGAAATGCTCGAAGAAAAGGTAAGAATGGTCCTGGGATTATGATAAAGGTACTTATAGTCGATGACTCCATAGTTTTCCGCAAGATTCTCCAAGAGGCCCTTTCCAGGCATCCCAGGATCAGGGTGGTCGGAATGGCTGCCGATGGCATGGAGGCCCTGGGACTTATCAGGAAGCTGCGCCCCCATCTTGCGATCATGGATGTTGAAATGCCAAGGCTCGATGGTCTCCAGACCCTTGACGAAATTAACCGGCAACATCTCAAACTGGGTGTCATCATGTTCTCGTCGCTGACATCGAAAGGGGCACAAACTACCCTTGACGCCTTGGCAAGAGGGGCCTTTGATTTTGTGCCCAAGCCCACGGGAACAGGTGCCTTTTCCGAGAGTACGCGGCGCATTCAACGGGAGCTGATTCCAAAGATAGAGGCATACGCCGAATCAGTAAGGGGAAACGGAAGGCAGCAAGGGCCCTTGCCCAGGGCCAGGGTGGCACGTCCTGCTATCAGGCAGGTTTCAGTCCAACAGTCCAGGTCTCGTAGATATCAAAGGGGGAAGAGCTCTGATCATCCTTTCAAGTACCCTGAAAAGAAGGTCCATAGACCCGCAACTATTGTTCGTGCCGGGGCCCGCAGGTTCGGGTTTAGGCCCGAGGCAGTGGTAATAGGGGTCTCTACAGGGGGACCCAATGCCTTGAACAGTGTTATTCCTCTATTCCCTTCCAGTTTTCGGCTGCCCGTGTTTTTGGTTCAGCATATGCCCCCGGTCTTTACTACCCAGCTTGCCAAGAGGCTGGATGAGAAATCAAGATTAAAGGTCGTGGAGGCCAGGGACAGGCAGCCGGTTTCCGGTGGCACCGTATACATAGCGCCAGGCGACTACCACATGGAGGTGAAATCCAATGGCACACAGCGAATCATAAGGCTTAACCAGGATCCCCCGGAGAACAGTTGCCGTCCCTCGGTTGATTTCCTGTTTCGGTCGGTTGCCAGGACGTACGGCGGCAGGGTGGTTGGTGTGATCATGACTGGTATGGGACAGGATGGGCTTGAAGGATCAAAGATCCTCAAGGAGAAGGGGGCAGTTATCTTGGCGCAGGACAAGGCTTCATCGGTGGTTTGGGGCATGCCCCGCTTTATTGCCGAGCAGGGGCTTGCCGATAGAGTATGCCCGCTCAACACAATTACTACTACTATATTGGAATTAACAGGTTTTTCAGGAAGGGCATAACGAGATAAACGCCTTCAGTCAGATCGTTAAAGGAAGGATTGGAAATGATCACTCCGGAACAGTTCCGGTTTTTTGCCGATTTGGTCAAAGCATCGAGCGGAATCGCTCTGGGGAAGGGCAAGGAGTACCTCCTTGAAAGCCGTCTCAATGAATTGGCCAAGGTCCTTGGTTTGAAAGACCTGGATGAGTTGTATCGCAAGGCCAGGTTCCAGATGACCCCGAAATTAAAGGACCAGATAATTGAGGCAATGACCACCAATGAAACCTATTTTTTCAGGGATCAGCATCCATTTGAGGCCCTGAAGAATGAAATCGTTCCCGATCTCATGGCCAATAACAACGGCAGAAAACAGATCAGGTTCTGGAGCGCGGCGTGTTCCACGGGGCAGGAACCATACAGCATAGCCATGACACTTTCAGAGTATTTTCCAGGACTTTCCACGTGGAACACCGAGATACTGGCGACCGATATCTCGCAACAGGCGATTCAGAAGGGCCAGGCTGGCCGTTTTACCCAGGTCGAAGTGAACAGAGGCCTACCAGTTACGTTACTGATCAAATATTTCAAGCAACAGGGGGCCTTCTGGATAGTGGATTCAAGATTGAAGAAGAACATGCGGTTCAGGCGGTTGAATCTTCTACAGCCGTTTGTAGGCATAAGGGATCTGGATGTAATTTTTTGCAGGTATGTACTGATCTACTTCGATCAACAAACAAAGAAACAAATCATAGAAAAACTCGTAAAGGTATTAAGGCCTGGTGGTTACCTCGTATTGGGGGCAACCGAAACGCCGGTGGGTATGCCATCCGTAATGCAACGGAAGATGTTCGGGCGGGCCTTGTGTTGGCAAAAGAACCTTTGAGCAACTGGAGGAACTTCTCATGGTAATGGAAGACGATATCCTTAAAGATTTTTTGGCGGAGTCGAAGGAAAATCTGGAATTGCTAGACCAGCAATTCGTGGAACTGGAGCAGGAACCCGATAATGAAGAGCTGATAAAGAGCATTTTCAGGACTATCCATACGATAAAGGGAACTTCAGGTTTTTTTGGATTCACTACATTGGAGGGTATAGCCCATTTCGCAGAGGACATCCTTTCAAAATTGAGGGATGGGATCGTGTCGGTCAATGAGGACATTACCACCATGCTTTTACAGTCGGTGGATTACATAAAGGCCATACTTGGCTCCCTTGAACAGACAGGTAAAGAGCCTGACGATACGGCTTACCTGGATTTTATCGTTGATCTCAGAAACTTTGCAGAGAAAATCACAAAGGATGTCCCGAACCCGGCGGAAAAAGGGGAGGCTGACAGGGGGACCAGTGACGCGGAATCAAGGGCCGACCAGGACGAGAAACAAGGTGATACAAGGGCAACAGGACAGGAGCAGCCCACTCCAGAGGCATCGGACAAGCTCCCAGAAATACGGGGAAAACAGACTGCCAAGGAAGAGGATAACAATAAGCCCAAGAAGAAAAAGGCCCCTGCTCCACCGGTAAGCGCCCACCAGCTTACAGAGACCCATGTCAGGATCGATGTACATCTCCTTGATCAGTTGATGACCCTTGCAGGTGAGCTTGTACTTTCCAGGAACCGCCTCACGCAGATTGCCGGCCAGTTGAACAATCCCGATCTCATGACGGCAAATCAACGGATGAGCCTGGTTGTCACCGAGCTTCAAGAACAGATCATGAAAACCAGGATGCAGCCCATTGGCAATGTGTTCAACAAATTTCCAAGGATAGTGCGCGATCTTGCCAGGGCCGCTGAAAAACAGGTTCAGCTCAGGATAGAGGGAGCGGAGACCGAACTCGATCGGTCCATAATAGAGAGCATCAAGGATCCATTGACCCACATGGTCAGGAATTCCATTGATCACGGGATCGAGCCGCCGGATATCCGCATACAGAAGGATAAACCCGCAGCGGGAATCCTTGTCATGAGGGCCTATCATGAAGGTGGCCAGGTAATAATAGAGATACAGGACGATGGCGCTGGCATAGATCCTGAGAAATTGAAAAACAAGGCCCTGGAAAAGGGCATCATAACCGAGGATCAACTGAATTCGTTATCCGACCGGGAGGCATTGATGCTTATATTCCAGCCGGGTTTCTCTACCGCGGAAAAGGTAACGAATATCTCCGGCAGAGGGGTGGGGATGGACGTGGTCAAGACCAACATCGAGAAGCTGGGTGGCACCGTAGAGCTCCAGAGCGAGGTGGGCCATGGCACCACGGTCAAGATCAAGATTCCATTGACACTTGCAATAATACCTGCCTTGATAGTCCACAGCGCCAATCAACGGTATGCGATTCCCCAGGTCAACCTAGTGGAATTGGTTCACCTCACCAGGGAGGCAGTAGAAAGGGACGTACAGGTCATCGGGGATTCTGACTTTTACCGCTTGAGAGGCGAGATACTGCCATTGATACGCCTGCGCAAGGCGCTCAAGACCCCTGAGGTTGCTTCGGACAACCGCGAGGAAGGCATGAACGTGGTCGTGCTGAATGCGGGAGATCGACCCTTTGGCCTGGTCGTAGATTCAATAAGTGATTCGGAAGAGATCGTGGTCAAGCCACTGGGGCAGCACCTCAAACATATCCGTACCTTTGCAGGGACAACGTTGATGGGTGATGGCCGGGTGGCCCTTATCCTGGACGTTATGGGTATAACCTCTTCCATGAGTATGGCCAGGGAGGAACATCTGCAAAAGGCTTCACTGGTTACCGAAAAGGGCGCTGAGGAAGAACGGCAATTCCTGCTACTTTGCACGGTGGCAGACGACGAATTTTTTGCCCTGCCGCTGGCCCTGGTCAACCGGCTCGATAAGATATCGGCCTCCAGCATAGAACTCGTGGGGGGAAAGGAAGTGGTGCAGTACAGGGGCCATTCCATGCAGGTTATACGCCTGGAGAATTACCTCCCTATATCCCCCCTTCCGGAACAGGAGGACTATCACCTTATAGTCTTCCACATGAATGGAAAGGATATCGCCTTCCTAGTTTCCCGGATAGAAGACAGCCTGGATATGGCTATAGAGGTAGAAGAGCACACCTTCAAGCAGGAGGGCATATTGGGATCGGCGATCATAAAGGACAAGACCACGTTGTTCCTTGATATCTATCAGATTATCCAGATGCACGATCCAGACTTTTTTATCCTTCCCGAAAAGGGCGAGGTCGTGGAATCAGCGCGAATACTCCTGGCAGAGGATTCGACCTTCTACAGGAATCTTCTCACCTCGTACCTGGGTTCTGCAGGCTATGAGGTGCTCGTGGCAGAAGATGGCCAGAAGGCCTGGGAGCTCATCCAGGAGGAGGACGTAGATCTCCTCATTACCGATATAGAGATGCCAAACATGAACGGCTTCGAGCTCACGAAGAATATTAGGGCCAATGAACAACTCAAGGATATGCCGATAATAGCCGTTACGTCCCTTTCCGGGGAAGATGACAAGAGAAAGGGCTTGGAGGCAGGGGTAAACGACTATCAACCAAAGCTTGACCGGGATCAGGTCCTTGCAGCGGTACATAACCTTCTCGCCCCATCAAGGTTGGAAATGGCTGCTTGATCCAGGAGGAAACCATGAAAAAAGGCAACATGGACAATGTCCCAGTAAGTACTGAAAAGGAGCTGGCCGAGCCGAGGAGTGAAAATGCGGCCCAGTTCGTAACATTTTATTTTGGAAAGCATTTTTTTGGGCTGCCCATCGACGATGTAATTGAGATCAACAGGGCACTGGATGTAACCCCGGTACCTCTTGCACCTTCTTATGTCGCAGGGGTCGTCAACTTGAGGGGCCAGATACTTACGGCCATCGATCTTGCCAATCGCATAGGACTCAACGCCGAAACGAAAAAGGAAGACGGTTTTAACAACGTTATCATGGGTGATAGGGAGGAGCCGGTGAGCCTGTTGGTTCAGAGCATTGGTGATGTGATGTCCGTCCCAAGCAGTCAGATTGAACCAACCCCGGAATTGATAGAGGGTGTCGATGTAAAATATGTGAACCATGTCTGTAAGCTGCCAGGGAAGTTGCTCATAATCTTGGATAGCAGGGCCCTGGAGCAGGCTGAAAATGTGAATGATTCCAAGGGATAGAAAACACAATAAAAGAAGGCCTCATCATTGCCCCCAAAATGATCCCCACAGCGTCCTGGGGATCGATCCTGGGGCCTCTCTGCGCGAGATAAAGAGCGCCTATCGTCGGAAGGTGCGCCTTCTTCACCCAGACACCGCCGGTACCGGCAGGGCTGGTACAGCAGCGTTTGAGATGTTGAAGGAGGCCTACCAAGACCTGCTGGCCTTATACTTGTCCGGAAAGATGACAGGGCAAGGCAGGTCTGAAAATGTATCCTGCCACGGGAAGGATATGTATGACGGCACCTTTGTCTTCGTAACGGTTTCTCCAGAGGAGGCCCTTTATGGGAAAAGCGTAGAGATCGATGTCTATGACAAAGAGGAGTTTTGTATCCGTTGCCATGGTTCCGGATTCGTGGCCGATCCAGAGGCAACGAGGTGTGAGACATGCCAAGGCAAGGGATACAAGTGCCTGCCATGGGGAAAGGAAAGGCTCAGGCTTGTTTGTACTGCGTGCAGCGGCACAGGGTTTGGTGCCAAAACAGTCTGCCCCGGATGCAGGGGAAGGGGAAAGATAACCAGGAAACGAAGGGTGCATGTTCAGCTTCCCAGAGGCACCAGGGACGGCATGTTGTTACGTCTGCAAGGACAAGGCCCATGGTCCATGGAGAATAATGCCAGAGACCCTCTGTATGTGGAAGTTAGGGTCAGGTTGCCGGAGAATTGGACAATAAAAGGGATCGATATCCACGCACCTGTAACCGTTGACATCTGGACAGCCCTTATCGGAGGCGATATTCCGGTACCAACTGTTGATGGTATTGTGATTCATCCCCTTCCCCCCGGTTCCAGGGATGGCAGCATCATACGGATACCGGGCCGGGGTTGGGCAGATGCAAAGGGCATCAGAGGGAACCATGTGGCTGTTCTGGATATCGAGATGCCAATGGGTGTGCCGGTGCCTTTGGTCAGGAGCCTGATCAAGTGGATAAAGATTCTATGGCCTTGTCACGGGCAGGTTGTCAAGGCCCTTGTAAAAAAGGAACCTTGAAGAGAAATGGTCCAAAATCTTCATGTGGCCTGTACCGTTGACGTCGCCCTCAGGGTATAAAAACACGACCCGGGGTCAGTGCGTGTTTTCACGCCAAATATAGTCCTATTGCCTGTAAGCTAGGTACCGATTTGCGGTTTTTGTTCTTTTGCTCAAGTTTAATGTTTTTATTGTCGATGTGATTTTAGGAGGTATCATCATGGCAGGCTCACAGTTCACGTCTATAAAAGACAGGCTCTCCATTACGGCCAGGATTCTTGCTGGTATCTGCTTGATTGTATTTCTATTGTCTGGTGTTCAGGTCTGGATGATACATCGATGGGGCGCTGAACAGGAACAGCGCCTGCACGAGATGGCCTTGAAAGGCCGGAATCTCCTGGGCAAAGAGGCCAGAAGAATCGCAAGTAACAATCTTGCACTGGCCCGGGTCATAGCCAGCATGGAATCGGTAAAGGAGGCAATGGGGCTTCAGGATAGGGAAAGGCTTCTGGGTATCGTTAAACCTATCGTGGAGGCGGTGGACAGGGATACCAAAATTCCTATAAAGGTTCATTTTCATATCCCGCCAGGCAAGTCCTTTCTACGGGTATGGAAGCCTGATAAATATGGTGATGATCTCAGGTCGTTCAGGAACACTGTGGTTGAGGCCCTGACTACGGGCAGACCCGTGGAGGGTATTGAGGCAGGCCGGGTTGGCCTTGCCGTAAGGGGGGTAGCCCCCATATTCTGGGGCGACAAGAAACCCGTTGGGAGTGTCGAGGTGGCAACAGACCTTACGGCGCTGGCCAGGTTGCTGAGTGAACTCAAGGGCGATGTCAACGAAATCCTGAGTGTGCAATCCGTAGAGGCTACAGCGGCTACATCAAGGCTGGGCAGGCTTGGAAAGTTTACGGTCCTTTCTCCACCACCGGATCGGGCATATCAACGGGAGATTACAGAAGACTTTCTAGATCAGGCTATTAGAAATCGTACGGCGGAAAAGCGTTTCGGTGATACACTGATAACAGCCACACTAATCCCGGATTACAAGGGCCGGCCGGCTGGAGTCTACGTAAAGTTTATAGACCTTTCCCGCATACATCAAACGATCAGGAGAAATGAATTCTCTGCATCGATGGTTGCAATAGTGGCCCTTATCCTGGCTATATTGATTTCATTTATTGGTTTGAATACCACCTTGAGGAGGCCTCTTGGCAAGGTGTTGACCACCCTGGACGAGATAAGCCAGGGCCACTTCAATCACTGGATGAGGCCAGAGGGCGCGCCTGAAATGAGGGGGCTCGCCAGGATGGCAAACAACATAATCTACAGTACAGGTCAGCTCTTGAATGCACTTAAGGCCCAGGCAAAGGGAATGCTGGTCATTTCAGCCCATCTCAAGGATACGACGGATGTGGTCAAAAAAGGGGCAAAGGATATAGATAAAAGCGCTGAAGATGTTGCCAGTGCCTCGGGCGAGGCCGCTTCAACCCTGGATACCGTGGCTAAATCCACCTCGGAACTTACAGAGGCAACCAATGAAATCGCACAAAGCGTTGCTGAAACCGCAAAGGTAACGGATGAGGCCAGGGAAAAGGCACAGATTACACAGGAAGTCATCCAGCAATTAGGGGATAATTCAGAGAAGATCGGTGGAATCATCCAGGTCATAAGCACCATTGCCGAGCAGACCAACCTTTTGGCCCTCAATGCCACCATCGAGGCGGCCAGGGCCGGAGAGGCGGGTAAGGGGTTCTCGGTGGTGGCCAATGAGGTGAAGGAACTTGCCAAGCAGACCGCCCAGGCAACGGGGGATATAACCAACATGATCCACACGATCCAGGCCGGTACCAAGGAGGCTGTTTCGTCGGTTGAGGAAATAAACAGCATAGTCGCCAGGATAAACGACCTTGCCAATACCATTGCCAGCGCTGCTGAAGAGCAGACGGCCACGGTTTCTGAAATAGATTCGAATGTTGGGGAGGGCGCCCAAAAGGTAAGGCAGCTTGAGGTTCGTGCGCGTGAAATGGCCGACCAGGCCAATGAGTTCGCAAAGGTTGCCGAAACCGTCAACACGGCCCAGGGTGCGGTGTCCGAGATAGCAAACCAGGTCCATTCCGTATCAAAGATGTATCTTGTGGATCGAAATGTGCTCTTGCAGGCAAAAGAGGCGGCATCCCCAAAGATTCAACTCATTGGCGCCATCCTGGCCCATTACAACTGGCTCGAGTCCTTAAGGAGTGCCATCTTAACCGGAAGGCTGCCCGATGTGGAAACGGATCCCAGCAGATGTTTCCTTGGACAGTGGCTGGCAGGGCAAAGCAAATACTGCTCCTCAGGACAAGTGTTGTTTGAGCGGATCGTGCCCATGCATGAGGAAATTCACCATGGCATGAAGGAAATTCGCGAACTGATGAAGACAGACGGCAATAGGGAGGATGCCATAAATATTTTCACGACCCGAATAGAACCAATATTTAACGAAATGATAGGGATGCTCACCAAAGCGACTGAAATAGAGTGTGATGGGGGCTAAGTGGCAAGGCAGTGCAACTAGTGTTTGTATCATGGATTGGGCAGTTTGTAACCTTGCCAAAGATGCTAGGCAGGGGGTTTAAGGTATTTTCTGCCGGTAAGGAGTAAGTAAAAATGAAATCCAGAAACATCTTGAGAACGTTTTGTCTTGGAATCCTTGTATCCTTTCTTCTGTTGATTTCCCATGTGGGTCTGGCATCCGATACGGTTAAACTCGGGGTGTTGGCCAAGAGGGGGGCGGCAATCGCCATCAAGAAGTGGGAACCACTGGCACAGTATCTATCATCACAGACCGGTACGAATTTCGTCTTGTTACCACTTTCATTTGATGCCATCGAACCGGCTGTGCGGCTCAAGAAGATAGACTATCTCATTGCCAATCCTGGTTTCTTCGTAACCCTGCAAAAAAAATATGGTGTGTCCGCCCTTGCAAGCCTGCTCAATCTGCGCCAGGGGCAGGCCCTGAATCGTTTTGGGGGTGTAATCTTCGTAAGGAGTGACAGCCCGATAAATTCCGTATCCCAACTAAAAAATAAGAGATTCATGTGCGTGAAGTTATCGTCATTTGGCGGTGGACAGATGGCCTTTCGTCATCTGCTGAAGAAGGGGATAAACCCCTTCAAGGACTTTCCCGCACTTCTCGAGGGGAAAAAACACGATAACGTGGTGATGGCCGTCCGCCGGGGAGTGGTAGCGGCTGGAACCGTGCGCAGTGACACATTGGAGCGTATGAGCGCCGAAGGGAAGATATCCATGTCTGAATTCAAGGTACTTGACAAGGTAAACGATGATTTTCCCTTTGTACATTCCACGATACTTTATCCTGAATGGCCCTTTGCTGCCTGTGCCCATGCCAATGGCGACCTGAACAAGAAGGTCACATCCGCCCTATTGGCCCTCAAGGCCGATAATCCCGCTGCCAAGGCCGCCAAGATTGCAGGTTGGACTACCCCTCTCGATTATACCCCGGTGGCTGAATGCCTTGAGGAAGTGGCAGCAAAAAGGTGAAGGACCTGCTGTCATACAGGGATTACCCCAGATTATGACTTCAAACGTCTTGGGAAAGATTTGTTTTGAATAAGCCAGTAGTTTTAGATGTAGTTAATGAAATCAAGCCCTTCATCTAAAAGCTGGGGCCTTACCAGTTGTTTATTCTAGTTACTGGTGTCAAAAATTAGGCCAGAAACTTGAGATAGAAGAAATCAAAATCTTTTGAAAAGAGATCATTGGCCACACCTTACCCGTGCCTTCTTCCTGGTCAACAGGTCAGATGCGCGGCAAAGGCCACCTTTGCAGGACTCAACCGGGAGACGAGCTCATTGAATTTTTTGGCGGCAAGTTCGGTAGGCAGTGCTATCACCTTTATACCTTTGTCCGTAAGCAGCTTGGAGAGCCCGGGGGCCAGTTTCATCATCCCGGATGCCCCGGTACCAAATATTACGATATCAGGCCCTGCGGCCATTATATCCTCGATGTCTGAAGGTACTACCTCGTGCCCCTTGCTCCGCCACCAATTGTTTTTTACTATTCCCTTGATGATCTTAAGGTCACTTGTATATACCTTTTTGTCGATTACCATCTGACCGAAACGATAGGATTCGATAACCATTTGATCCTCCTTCCCTGATAGATTTGATCCTTGTAAACTGGGCCAAATCCTCTACATGTCCGGCTGTCTGCGCAGAGCGTCTGGCAGGCTGAAGGTTTGAAACCAAGACCCCCAATAATTTGCCGTGAAAAGATATCCTCTGCCCCTGGACACTGTTTCCATGCCCTGGAGGTGCAGCATTAAGAGGTGTGTGCCTCATAAGAAATTTATATATCTTTTCCTGCAGTTGACAAGGCCGCCAGGGCCTAATATATGAAAGGATATCTACGTGTTTGGGACATGTTTAAAGTGCACGAGGCGGAACGGGTTTTGTCTTGGATCCTCCACTTCAAATCCCGTGCAAAAATGCCTTTTGATTTCCAGTGACGGCGCATTCCCAGGCATATACATCCATACGAGGGATGTATTCGCTATATAGTTTTTTGTGTCGGGACGTGGCTCAGTCTGGTAGAGCACAGCGTTCGGGACGCTGGGGTCGGAGGTTCAAATCCTCTCGTCCCGACCATTTTCAACTAAATCTTCATGCGGCTTGTACCTTTGAGGCCGCATCCTCGGATATAGCTTGGAAACACTGTCCATGGGCAGAATGATACCTTTTACGGCAGAAACTTAGGGGCTTCATATGAACAAAATAAAGAGGGCTCTTATCAGCGTTACTGACAAGAGCGGGGTGACGGAACTTGCCAGCGAACTCCATAATATGGGGGTGGAAATTATCTCTACCGGAGGTACGGCAAAGGCAATCAGAAAAGCCGGTGTGGATGTAAGGGACGTATCAGAAATAACGGGTTTCCCTGAAATGATGGACGGGCGCGTAAAGACCTTACACCCCAAGATTCACGGGGGGATACTGGCTATAAGGGACAATGAGACCCATGTAGAGCAGATGAATGCCCATGGCATTGGGCCCATCGACATGGTGGTTGTAAACCTCTACGCCTTTGAAAAAACGGTTGCCAAGGAAGGGACAGGGTTGGCAGATGCCATAGAGAACATAGATATCGGTGGACCCACACTACTTCGTTCTTCAGCTAAAAATTTCAAATACGTGACCGTGGTTGTCGATCCGCAGGATTATCAAAGGGTACTTGACGAAATGAGGGCAAACGACGGGACAACCTCGCTCAAAACCAGGTTTGACCTTGCCAGGAAGGTATTTGCAACAACTAGTTACTACGATGAGGCCATCAGCCGGTATCTTGCTTCCATTGACCCAGAAACAGATCCCTATTTTCAAGGCGATTAAACGTTGGCGGAGGGGGATGGGCTGGTAAGAGGTCTATTTGATGCCTCCATCGCGGTTCAAACGCACGGCACCCTTTATCGGCCGGCCCCAAACGGATGTCCCTGAAACCTTGAAGCAGGCTACATACGATCCCAATTCGCCGTGAAAATACATCCTATATCCTTAGGCCGTATTTTCACGCCCTGTGCGGGAGGCGGCGTCAAGGGTAGGTGGCCGCATGGAGGTTTGCGATACACATGGAACCAACAGGGAACCCCCTAGGTGCTGTAGGATGGTTTGGGTATATTCATGATCTGTGTGTCCCTGGCTGAAGCAGAACCAGATTCTCTTTTGAGACAACTAACCCATTTTGGAGGGAAAACCGATGTCCTTGAGATTCGGTTGGATGCCCTGCATCATCCAGCTGATCTGGATTTAATCACCCTGATACGAAACAAACCCTGCCCATTGATCTTTACAAACCGACCGAGGAATGAAGGGGGGTGTTTCCCTGGCAGTGAACATGAAAGGATTTCCCTGCTTGGGCAGGCCGTAGCCGCTGGGGCCGATTATATAGATATCGAATTGCGCACCGACGATTCCTTGAAGGCTCCTATCATTAAACAGGCCCGCAGGCACGGAACCAAGGTCATAGTCTCCTATCATGACTTTAACGGTACTCCCAGTCTTGATAAATTGCGTAATATTTTGAAAAGTCAGATAAAAACAGGTGCTGATATGGGGAGAATCGTCACCATGGCCAGGGTTCATACGGATTGTGGCAAACTGCTTTCCATTTATTGCGGGCATGATATATCCCTGTTCCCATTGATCGCCTTTTGTATGGGGGAGTTGGGAAAGATTACCAGGGTTGCATCCCTTGCATTGGGAGGGAATCTCATCTTTGCCTCCCCTTCCAGGGGGGAAGAAACCGCACCCGGGCAGATTCCTCTCGAAGATTTAAGACAAATTCTGCGCCATCTGCTACCCATATGAGATACGGATGAGATATCCGTCGTATTCATATATTGTGATCAAAAAATGATACTGGTCCATGCAGCCTTTAGTTTTTTCCCTGCGAAGGGGCTAGGCCGCTTAGGCCTTCCCGTTTTTATAAAAATTGTTATCTTCTTGACTTAACGAGCTTTTTTTTATATTTTAAATAATCGTCCAATAATCATTAGGCTGGCAAAGGAGATGCCGGCCGGCCAATCTGTTCTTATTTTTAAAGGTGACGTCAAGAGGCCTGTACAATGGAACAGGTTGAGTCCTGATGATTTTTTGACGTGATTGCTGTTCATATTTCAATTGAAAGGGGCGGGGAAAAACCTATGACGCTGACCAAGGCAGATCTTATCCACAGGATTTATGAGGCAGAGGTTCTAAATAAGGCTGAGTCAGTAAGGGCAGTTGAGGCTCTGATAGAGATCATAAAAAGAAGCCTGGAAGATGGAGAAAATGTCTTGATAAGTGGATTCGGCAAATTTACGGTTAAGGACAAAAGGGCGAGGAGAGGCAGAAACCCCCATACCGGTGAGGACCTAATGCTGGCGCCAAGAAGGGTGGTGACTTTCAAACCGTCAGGCGTCCTGAGGGATAGGATCAATCGTTCTAAGGAGCAATAGAGGGCTTACCCATCCGTTTATCATGCCTTTTTTTAACAGAAGCGTAGAGCTGTCCACATGCCGCTGATATGTCCCTTCCCCTGCTTTTTCGAATTATCGTCGTGTAATTAGCCCCCTTTATTATTTCCTGAAAGGCCAACACGTCTTTTGGTTCCGGTGGCCTGAAACCAATTTTTGGGATTTCATTGAACGGGATCAGGTTTATCTTCGCAGGGATATCTCGCAAGAGTTTTGCAAGAAGCCTGGCATGAACGGGCCTGTCGGTTACCCCGCCCAACAGTAGGTATTCAAAGGTGATCCGTCGTCTTGGGGGAAGATTGTATCGTTTACATGCTGCAATCAACTCGGTCAGTGGATAACGTCTGTTTATGGGCATTATCCTGGAACGTATCTGGTCGTCAGGAGCATGAAGTGATATTGCCAGCCCAACATTTGTGTCCCTGCCCAGCCTTTCGATTTCCGGCACCAGTCCACAGGTTGATATCGTTATACGCCTGCTTGAGAAATTCAGCCCTAAATCATCAAGCAATATCTCTAATGATTTTAAGAGATTATCGTAATTAGCCAGGGGCTCTCCCATCCCCATGAACACGATATTTCGTGGCCTCTCTTTAGAGTCTATCTGCTCTATAACCCCCAGCACCTGACCTGCTATCTCGGAAGGGGAAAGATCCCTCCTGAGGCCCATCCGTGCCGTATAACAAAATTTACAACCCATGGCGCATCCTACCTGGGTTGATACACAAATGGTGTTGTGATCCTGTTCCGGTATCAGAACGGTTTCCACTACCTGGTCATCGGCCAATCTAAATGCCCATTTCCGGGTACCGTCCCTGGATATCTCTTCCCTGAGTGTATGAAGTGAATAGAAGGTTCCAAGACCTGGCATCCTTTGTCGCAAGGCCTTGGGGAAGTCTGTAATCTGTGAAAAATTCCGGAAGCAGGGGCGCCAGAGCCATCTGAAGAGCTGCCTGCCCCTGAAGGCCGGCATTCCTTGGTCTATGGCCCATGTCTCGAGATCCCTCCTGCTGAGATTCCTGAGATCCACCAGCGTTGAGTCAATCATGAATCACTATTCCTTGCTTGCCCTTCTCTGCACTGCTTCGTTACGGTCCAGGTTACATGGCACAACGCTACGTTGTCCAGGTTGTGTCCTGCAGGTACGAAAAACAATACTGCGATCTTGCGATGTTGTATGATTTACTACTCAACACTAGCTGAGTTCGGAAAGTAACGCTTCCGCCTTTTTTCTTTCAGGGAAATCCCGTTTTAATCCCAGGGCCTTCTCCAGCTCCTGTTTTGCCTCGTTGTTTCGCTTCAGCCCCTTCAATGCAACTGCCAGATGATAATGGATACTCGGCTGATCAGGCCATTTCCTGAGTGCCTCTTCAAGATTTGATACGGCAAGCTCGTAGCTGCCCTTCTTGGTGAGCACCCAACCTACCGTATCCAATATGGCCGGTTGATCTGGAGCAGCGCTCTTTGCCCTTTGGGCATAGATAAAGGCCTTTTCCAGGTCTCCTTCCTTCTCAGCCATTAGCCACGCGAGATTGTTCGCCGCAGGGGCAAAGTTCCTGTTGATTTCGAGGGCCTTCAAATACGCATCTTTTGCCTTTTTGTAATGGTTAAGCTGCTCCTCAATAGTCCCTATAGCCATGTAGGCCACTACCATGTCCGGATTCTTCTTGAGGATTTTTTGATACTGTTCAATTGCCTCCTCAGCCTTGCCCGTGGCCATGTACAATTTCGCCAGATCCATGTAAGGGCCTATGAGGCCCGGGCTTAATTCCATTGAATGTTTAAATGCTGCTTCAGCTTCCTGAAACCTGCCACTGGAGGCCAATACCTTGCCTCTGATAAAGGCTATTGATGCATTGTCTGGGTATTTTGTGCCAAGATCATCCAAAAAGGCAACGGCCTCGCCTGGTTTCTTTTGATAAAAATATACAGAGACCAAGGAAATGAGTGCCGGTAGGTAATCCGGATGTCGCCCGAGGATTTTTTTGAATTCCTCCTTTGCCCCAGCAAATTTTTTCTCCGCCATATAACTGCGACCGAGGAGATATTGAATAGCCGGATCATCAGGGGCAGTTTTTAGTGCCAGTATCAGCTCTTTTTGTGCGGCTGCAGGCTTTTTTCGGGCAAGGGATGCAGCTGCACGTAGTGTCAATGCCTTTGGATCATTGGGGATTCTTTTAAGGATAAAATCCGTTTGTGTATCTACCACATCCGGTTTCCCTTCTCGTAAGGCAACCTCCGCAAACAGTAGGCGTGCCTTTAGGAAACGGGGTTGAGTTTCTAGAAGTCTTTCTAGATCACCATGGGCATTCGAAAGCCTGCCCGCCCTCATGTAGGCAAGCCCTCTGAAATAAAGCGCCTCGGGGTTGTCAGGCTTGAGCCTCAAAAGCTCATCAAATTTTTTTATGGCCCTGTCGTAGGACCGCCTTTTAATCGCAATTTTTCCCTGTACCAGGATGGCCAAGGGCTGTAGGGCATTTATCTTCAAGGATTCATCTGCAAGCTTTGCAGCCGTGTCTATATCGCCCTGGTCAAATCTCACAGCAGCAAGCCTTGCCTTAAGATTTTCATTTTTGGGGGCGATGACCAATGCCTGCTCAAGGTAGGCTGCTGCCTCGTCTAACTTTCCCTGGCGGGATCTGATTTCAGACATGAGCACCAATGGGGCCAGGGCCCTTGGAAAACGCTCCATAGCCTGTTTAAGTACCCTTTCGGCCCTCGTTGTCTCACCATGTCTTAAGTAGAATTTTGCCAGCACCAGTAGCGTATCTACCTCTGCCGGGTTTTCGTCTACAATTCGCCTGATTTCCTGCTCTGCCTTTGATGCCTGGCCTTGTGTTTCATAGAGGGAGGCCAGTGCCAGCCTGGATTGGGCCTGTTCTTTCCCTTTGTTACTTACGGAAATAGCCTTTTTGAGCAGACCTTCAGCACGCACAGCCTCCTTTTTCTTTAAATAGGCCTCTGCCAAGGCTAGATAGACCCTCCTGTTTTTTGGATCCAGCTTCAATGCCCTATTGAATACCTGAATGGCCTGGTCTATCTTATCCTTTTTTAAGGATACCGTCCCCCTTAGGAGGAGAGCATCGACATTTTCAGGATCCTTTTTCAACAGGATTTCAGCGTTTTTTTCTGCTTGGTCCAGCTTTCCTGCCAGTAAAAGGATTTGGGCTAAACGAAGCCGCGCATCCAGATTTTCAGGGTTGACATCGATTGTTTTTTGAAATTCCAGGTATGCGTCCCTGATGCTTCCAAGTTTCAGGTAGGCGAGTCCCATATGATAGTATCCAGGACCATATTTGGGATCTATCTGCACCACATTCTTGAATTCAATTACTGCTGCCTTGTATTTTCCCTCATTGGCATAGTTTAGCCCCCTCTCGTAATGATGGGCCCTTCTCTCTTCCGGGGTGCCACAGGCGGTAAGAAACGCCAGGAATAGTATCGATGCCAGTATCCACCAATAACCTGAATTCCATCTAGACATTAAGTTTCCCCGTTTGCATTTCATCTCAAACCCTTATCTAGAGCCCTATCCGATGCTATCTTCTCAGGGTTTGAAAGCACGAGCTGTGCCTTCATGTTAGCTTGCCAAGGCAGGAACAAGGACGATACCGATGGGCTGCGGAACCCACAGTGTCCATGTTTTTTCATAACACATACCGATATAAAATTACGCCATTCTAAATGGCGAAAAAAGCCTTTAGGGGTATCGATATTGAATTTTTTACCTAATCATCCTGTCTAGTTCAACCCAATCTACATGCATCAGAAACAGGTGCCTGCAATGCGGGCTGCCCAGTCGTTTCCAGGACCCCCATCCAGAAGCGGCTCTTAAGATTGATATGCTTGCGTCTCATAACGGCTGAGGCGATGGGAATGTGAATATATCTGTCATTCCAAAGGCTTACCAACATGGCCGTCTTGCCAGCCATCGCGGCATGGACAGCGTTCTGGCCCAGGTTGCCACAATATAGACGATCATCCACATTGGCCGGGACACTGCGAATAATATAACTTGGATCTATGTATCGGACATATATTTCCATCCCTATTTCGCGAAAATGTCTCTTGAAGGTAGCCTTCAAGAAGGTACCAATGTCGCCAAGCTTCACATTGCCGGATGGATCTTTTTCCTCTTTATTACCCCTGACGTATTTCTGACCAGCTCCCTCGGCTACTACTATCACTGCGTGCCCCCTTGACTTGAGCCTGAGTTCTAACGCCCTCAAAAGGCCATATTCTCCTTCCAGGTCGAAATCGCATTCAGGGATAAGGCAGAAATTTACTTCCCGCAATGCCGCCGTGGCCGCTGCAGCGATGAAGCCAGAATACCTTCCCATTAGTTTTACCAGGCCTATTCCATTCGGCGCCCCGGTAGCCTCGTTATGGGCACACCTTATGGCCTGGCATGCCATGTCAACTGCTGTGTCAAAGCCGAATGTCTTGGAGACCAGGTAGATGTCGTTATCAATGGTCTTGGGTACTGCCACCACTGAAATCTTCAGGCCACGTTTTTCTATTTCATCGGCAATCTTGGCGCCAGCCCTGAATGTACCATCACCACCGATTATAAATAGAATAGATACATTCAAGCGCTCCAGCGCATCTACTATTCCATCCACAGGCTGTGGCCCCCTAGATGACCCTAATATGGTCCCGCCATATTCATGGATCCTATTAACGGTTGATGGATTAAGCTCCGCCACAGGCAGACCATACTCAGGCATGAATCCCCTCAACCCATAACGAATACCAATTATCGTTTTAACGCCGTAGCCATGATATAGAGTCATGACTATGGAGCGTATTACATCGTTAATGCCGGGACAAAGCCCTCCACATGTGACTACTGCGCATTTCAGCTTGTTTGGGTCGAAGTAGATCCTTCGTCTAGGACCCGCCAGCTCAAATGAAAGAGGTTTTCTCTTCGAGGATTCTATTTTCTCGTAGGCCTTGCTGGAGACCCTGGCCAGGACCCGATCCGCGTCATTTACAAAACAACTGTAATCTTTCTGCACAAGGGGAGAGGTAATAACGGGTCTGCCCAATGTGGGAATATCTCCACTAACGCCATCTAGTTCTATTTCATCTATGAGATCCAATCCGTTATTTTCAGGTGAAAAGGAACAACAATCTTGGGACATAGGATTATCCTCCTCTAAGAGACGGCAATAGCCTTGATCAAAAGCCAATATTTAGCATGAAAGTAAGCATGATCGCTGAGGGTTTCTATATTTTTTTCGGGTCCTTGACGTTTCATGTGGATTTTAGGATGTGGGCTATACGATCGCGGCATCATCTAACCCTTCCGTGATCCCGGGAACATGAAGGCCTGGACAGGTTCCACGTCCATGCTACCGGCAGATTTTTGTAAAAGATCTGGATTGGCACCTAACAAGGACACGCTTGTAGGTTCAATTCAAGTTTATTAGGGCTTGAATAACAGGAGAAACCCATGAGCATACTTAAAAGTTTATCCAAAAAATGTTGGAAATCAAACGATTCCGCATCACCTATTTTTCCTTCAACCCAAATTATGTACTTCAAATGCTGAATAAATAGGAGTGCGTTAAAATTACAAGATCTTATAAGCAAATCAGCGTCCTCTTCGGTTCACCCAAAAGGTGCATCACCTTCTCATCAACGAAATCATCCAGCATTTGAAGCCGCAAGGGGGCATTTTGACGAATTTGCTGCGTGTCGGGCATTTGAAGTACACAAGTAGGTCTTACGTGTCCTTCCGCCTTGCATTTTCGGCAAACTTACGAGCTGCATAATCCGGATTCAAAGATTGGGACAAGGACTTTGGCTGAATGCCAAGCCACGTAAGACCGGCAGAAGCTATCCTCTTGTAAGGCCGCAAATACGCCATCGCAGTCGGTTCCATCGGGCTTAATAGCCGGAGCGCATATACGCTTCTCATCAGGCAGACGACAGGTTGAAGTGTATAACAAACCAATTTATCACGGTAATACTAGGAAAAAAATACCGCACCTGTTTTTTTGACAGGTTTGCCGCGGCATTTACCTTGGAAGATATGCACGGCAAGAATTTTCCCCGGCTGGTAACCCCTTTAAATGTAGGGTTTTTTTCGGTCCTCTCCTTTATGTCATCCCTGCCTGCTTCTTTGCGGCATACTACTTGCTGTGTAGACAGTATCGATAAGCCAATGGCCTTCGATGGGTAGGCCCAGCCCTTGTGGTGACCATTCTCCTCCATCTTTCCCTGGGGAATTTGCCACCCCAGGATAAAAAATAGCCATTTAGTTCCCTCTTAGCCCATGAGAGTTGCCGCAAGGGCGGGATCTATCCATACATAAGTGCCTTGTTGAAGGAGATGTAGAATATGGAAATAAACAATTTTCAGGGGCTTCATCCCTACAGTAGGTTGGGTCACATGGAGGCACTGGAGGGGGCGGTTATCCTGGAACGAAAGCTTGACCTGATCGCCAACAATATGGCCAACATCGACACCGTGGGATTTAAGAAACAGGGGATCACCTTTGAGGAATATCTCTTGCCCCAGGTGGACGATACCAAACGTACCTCCAAGGGAGAGCTGGAGTGGACGAACTTCTCCCCGGGCAATCTTCGTGTAACCGGCAATCCTTTGGATTTCGCCATAGAGGGCAAGGGTTTTTTCGTGATAGATACCCCTGACGGAAGAAGGTATACGCGGGCTGGCAATTTTACATTGGACTCCCAAAATCAACTGGTCACACAGGAAGGATATCCTGTGCTCGGCAATGGGGCGCCGATCGTCCTGGAGGATACTACCGGTAAAGGCCTGTGGCTTAGTGGCGACGGCAGATTCTTTGTGGACGGTACCCAGACAGGTGCGATCGATGTGGTTTCATTCGACAATCCCCAGGCATTGAAATGTATGGGCGGCAATCTGTTCTCCGCTACCCAGGGGGCAGGGGCGGCAACCCCTGTTGATGCCAGGGTCAAACAGGGTTACCTGGAGGATTCAAACGTCAATCCGTTGGAGACGATGATCCAGTTGATAGATGTCTATAGGGCGTATGAAGTTCAGCAAAAGGCCCTTCAGACCGTGGATCAGATGGACAATCAAGCGGCTGGTGAGCTCGGCAAGCCTTCATAATGTCACATGCGGTTTTGTACGCCTGAACCCGCTCCTTCAGGGCATGAAGATATGGCTAAGGGGCAGGGTGTATTTTCGTTATAAAATAAAGCAACATCCAGGAGGAAGATTCCAAAATGATGAGAGCACTGTGGTCCAGCGCATCCGGCATGAACAGTATGCAACTAAACATGGATGTCATATCCAATAATCTGGCCAATACCAATACCCTTGGATTCAAACGCAGCAGGGCAGATTTTGAGGATTTGTTGTATCAGACTGTGAGAATGGCCGGTACGGAAAACGCAGATGGTACCCAGGTCCCCACGGGAATGCAGATAGGCATGGGCTCGCGCCCCACAGCGGTCCAGAAGATATTTACACAGGGGGACTACGAAAACACAGGTAATGAGCTTGACTGGGCCATAGAGGGACGGGGATTTTTCAAGGTTGTCAGCAATGGAGAAGAGCTCTATACCCGTGCCGGTGCATTCAAGCTTGACAAGGACGGCTATATTGTAACGTCCAACGGTGACAGGTTGCAGCCGGAGTTTGCCGTTCCTTCTGGCACCACCAAAATCACCATCGATAGCTATGGCCTTCTAGTGGCCTCAGACGGCAGCGGCACCCCGCTAGCCTCCACTCAACTCACCATCTTTGATTTTGCCAATCCTGCTGGTCTGAACAGCATCGGGCGCAACCTTTATAGGCCGACCCAGGCCTCAGGGGATCCTGTAGAGGGAAACCCGGGCACAGAGGAGTTTGGGACCATAAGCCAGGGCTTCCTTGAGCAATCAAATGTGGACGTGGTGAAGGAAATGATCGACATGATTGTGACCCAAAGGGCCTATGAGCTGAATTCGAAAACCGTCCAGACCTCGGATGAAATGCTCGGGATCGCAAGCAACCTCAAGAGATAAACCAGTGCCATGTTCAAGATACCGTCTGAATACTCTATAGGGGGGGTGTTCATATCAACCTCCTGCATGGCCAGTATCCCTGGCGCCATCACATCAAGGGAGATGAAAACAAAGTCCATGCCCCGGGCAGTATCCCGTGAATGCTTGCAAGGGCATGAGTGCCTTGCAAGGGCTGGCCGCTTAAACAGAGGGACCAGGTATATGACATTGGTATTGTTGGCCATACTGTTGGCCATCATTGCCTGTTGGCCCGCTTATGCGACCTATGTACCGGGTGAAAGGGCTGGTATGCAGGTTGTTACGATCAGGGAGCTTGCCCCTGTTTTCGAGAAGGCTGTAAGGGAAAATGCACCATGGCCTGCCCAGGACATGAAGATCACGGACCTCAGGGCCTATCCCTCAAGGATTCGAATGCCAAAGGGAAGGCTTACCTTCGAGATCGAGGCATCACCGAGCTCTAAGTTCCTTGGCAGGACATCATGCCTGATAACGATTTCGTCAGGGGAAGGTATGCAGAGAAGGGTCAGGGTATGCGGCTGGATAGAGGTGTACAGGCAGGTCTTATGCGCTACCCGACCCATGAGAAAGGGGGATATCGTCTCGCTCGACAATGTAAGCCTGGTTAGACGTCCCTTGTCACGTCTCAGAGGCCAGGCGATTGGCAACATAAAAGAGGCCTACGGGCTTGCCCTCAAGCGTTCCATCAGGGCTGGTCAGATATTGACCGTCAAAATGTTGACTCGTCCATTGGTGGTCAAGCGGGGGACCCGGGTGACTATAAAGGCCGAATCTGCCCATATCCTTGTAAGAACACCTGGCAAGATTCAACAGGCAGGAGCAATAGGCGACTATGTCAAGGTGCTGAATATCATGAGCCACAGGGAGGTAGTCGCCAAGGTTCTGGATAGTAAAACGGTGGCGGTCAATTTGAATTAACAGTGGGAGGAAGAACATGAAACGGTTTGGATGGCTTGTCCTGATTGCCATGGGAACAGGATGTCTGCTGGCGGCCTGTACACCGCATCCGACACCACCTCAAGCCGTGGCCCCGACAACACTTAGGCAGATTTCCCAACCTTCCTATAATAGGGCAGAGGGCTCGCTTTTCAGTCCAGGATGCCAGACGAGCCTGGTTGAGGATTTCCGTGCAAGGCATGTGGGCGATGTGGTTACCATCCTGATCGAGGAGAACGTAAAAGGTTCAAAGAACGTAAAAACCCAGACACAGAGAAAATCCGAGATGAACATAGGCCTTTCCGGGATTTTTGGGCTTGATTTTGAAAAGCGTATGAACCCCCGCTACGAAAAATCACCTGGGAAGACAGTTAACGCAGCCAAGGCCCTTGGTGGGACGACAACGGATAAATTTGACGGCAGCGGGAAGACATCCAGGGATGCATCGCTTACCGGCACAATATCCGCAAGGATCACCCGGATACTTCCTGGTGGGAACCTTTTGATCGAAGGCAGCAGGGAGTTGAGGATCAACAACGAGACGCAGTACCTGACTATTTCCGGTATCATCAGGCCGCAGGATATTTCCCCAGACAATACGGTTTCATCCACTAGGCTTGCCGATGCGAGGATAGGCTATACCGGTGGCGGGGTCCTATCGGAAAAGCAGAGCCCGGCCTGGTTTGCGAGGATCCTGGGGCTCATGGCCCTTTTCTAGGAGATCGGGCTCTAAGTCTCGCACGGCAAGATGGCCAAAATAAATTCTATTTCGTCTCATTGCCTGGCCTCTTTTTTGCTTTTTCCTGATAAGAAAGATTGATTTTACAAAAAGATCTTCGAAAACTGGCAATCAAGGCCATGTCAAACCACAGAAAATGCACTACATACCAACCGGTCGGAAAAATGATCCTGGTCATTTTCGAGATATGGGTCATTTTTTCCCTGGCGTTGTTGCCAATAGGCGGTCTCGGTCGGGTGTCGGCGGCTAGGATAAAGGATATCGCTACTGTCCAGGGTATGCGAATAAATCAACTGGTTGGTTATGGCTTGGTTGTAGGGCTAAACGGATCGGGTGATGGTACCCAGGCGCAATTCACCACCCAGTCCATCGTCAATATGATGGAGCGGATGGGCATTAATGTAGACCCTAAGCAGGTGAAGGTTAAAAATGTTGCCGGCGTAATGGTAACCGCCAAGCTTGGGCCGTTTGCCAAGATAGGACAAAGGATAGACGTGGTGGTCTCTTCAATGGGCGATGCCAAGAGTCTCCAGGGAGGAACCCTGCTGCTTACACCGCTCAAGGGGGTCGATGGCAAGGTCTATGCCCTCGCTCAGGGGCCGCTAAGCATCGGTGGCTTCGCTGTGGAGGGGGCTTCCGGGACAGGTGTCCAGAAAAATCATCCAACCGTAGGCCGGATCCCTAACGGGGCAACAGTGGAACAGGAAATCCCTTTCAACCTTAACGATAAATCTAAAATAAGTATAAGTCTGAACAGCCCGGATTTCACCACGGTCACCAGGATAACCGAGGCTATAAACGACACACTCGGCGCTGATCTTGCCCGTCCTGTCGATGCGGAAACAGTGAGCCTAACAGTACCACCGGAATATGAAGGTAATGCGGTAGGGCTTATGGCCGCCATTGAAAACCTGGAGATAGATCCTGATACCAGGGCAAAGGTGGTATTGGATGAGCGTACCGGGACGGTAGTAATGGGAGACCAGGTGCGGGTATCAAGGGTGGCTATAGCCCATGGGAATCTGAGTATACAGATCAAGGAAACACCACAGGTTTCCCAGCCCCAGCCATTTGGCCAGGGGCAGACGGTAGTTACTCCCCAGACCGAGATAAATGCCAAGGAGCAAGGCGGCAAGCTGGTTGTCTTGAGATCTGGAACAACCATAGGAGAACTTGTAAGGGCATTGAACGCCGTGGGGGTTACCCCGAGGGATTTGATTTCCATCCTACAATCGGTCAAGGCTGCCGGTGCCCTGCAGGCAGACCTGGAAATAATCTAGTTTTATGCGGCCTGTGTAACCTTTTAGGCCACGCTATTGGGTATGAAAGCGTGGCCCGGGGGCAGGGTGTATTTTTTGCGGTAAAAGGCGGTACAAAATTATGGAACCCTTGTCACTGATTCCTGCTCACTTACTCATCAATGGAACCTGGGAACACGATTTCCAGGACGGACTAAAGACCGGCAAGAAGGATGAGGATCTAAGAAAGGCATGTGCCGGTTTTGAGGCCGTATTCCTCAACAAGCTGTTACAATCCATGCGCCGCACGGTACCTGAAAGCGGCCTCCTGGATGGAGGCCTGCAAGAGGATATATACAGGGGCATGTTCGATGAAAGGCTCGCCCAGGCAATGGCCCAGAGGGGGATTGGTATCGGTGACATGCTTTACAGGCAATTGAGCGCCCAAAACAAGGAAAAGGGATAGTGATGACAGGTATCCACCCACAGGATCTGGCGGCAAGGCATCTTGGTCCCATGCCCAGGGAATTCTGGAGACTATGTGATCAGATACTCAAGGCATGGCAGCAATTAAACTGCATCCTTGATAGGGAGAGGCAGATTTTGTTGTCCAGGGACCTTGGATCCCTATGGACCATCATCGGTTCCAAGGATGCATTGGCAGAAAGGATTCAATGCCTTGAGTCGGATCTTGATTCCTTGGCCAGGCGAATACTCACGAATCAAGGGACCAGTGGCACACCCTCTACGGTTGCGCTGGGGCAGATTCTGCATCCAGGCGAGGCGGATAGATTCATACGTTGGAAAACAAGGCTGGAGCTTGCCAGGGCCCAGGCACAACGGACCAACAAGGCAACCCTGGAATGGATCACCCAGGAGATGGATCTTGGGAGACAGCTTATCGGGATCCTGTGCGGCAGAGGGCATGCAATCGACATAACCTATACCAGGCCTGGTGATAACGGAAGGGGCGACAGCGCCAGGATGAAAGCACGGCAGGACATACCAGGTGCCAATGCCCCGTGCGGGGTGGATTTCTTAAGACAGGGGGTTTCCTCGTATCGGGCCAATCAACTCCATGGGAAAAGGGATGGTGATATTTAATGCCTGGTTTATCAAGCCTTCTTAACATAGGAAAGGTAGGGCTTCTTACCCACCAGACCAGTCTGCAGACCACTGGACACAATGTGGCCAATGTCAATACCAGGGGATATTCACGCCAGGAGGTGACACTGGAGGCCCGCACACCCTCTCCTTCGTTCGTCGGCCCCATTGGCAACGGCGTGAAGGCGGTAGAGATAGCCAGGGACTTCGATAGATTTATTACGAATACACTCTTTGACAAGACCTCGGTAATGTCTGGTCTGGAAACCAGGCAATCTGGGATGAAGCTCATAGAAGGGGTCCTCAATGAAGTAGATGAGAATGGGCTCAACGAATTGATGAATCAATTCTGGTCAGGGTGGGACGATGTGGCAAACAATGCCGAGGCAATGGCCGAAAGGACTACCTTGCTTCAACGGGCCTCACTTTTAGTGGATCAATTACGGGACAAGTATAACTCCCTCATCCAGATGTCCCACGACGTGGATTTGAATATCGACAGTAACATAAAGGACATAAACCAGTTATCGAAGCAGGTGGCTGAATTGAACGTCCAGATCGTGAGCGCAGAGGCCAGTGGCCACTCTGCCAATGACCTTCGGGATCAAAGGGATGGCTTGATAAAGAAGCTTTCCCGCCTTACCGATATCCACTACTTCGAGACGGAAAGAGGATCAGTTACCGTATTGATTGGCCAAGGCAGTCCCCTAGTAGAAGGGGACAGTGCGTGGAAACTGGATTTTCGTGAAGGCAAAGTGTACTGGTCCGGGAAGGATGGTCAGAGCGTGGAGTTGACCCCCAGTGATGTGGAAAACGGCGAACTGGGTGGTTGGATCGAGATAAAGAGCCGGATTTCCCCAAGGGATACCTCTGTACTCACCTCGTCACAAATCAATACAACAGGTGGAAAGGCAGTCAAGATGTCCACTAATTGGGGGGACATCGATGGCGTTACGGTGACAGGTCCCTTTACTATATCCGTTTCCGGCACGACCCAGGAGGGACTGCCTGTCACAGGGAATTATGATAGCGGCACCGATTACGATAGCGATGGCTCCAGCGGCACATTGGCGGATTTTGCAGCGTTCATCGAGGATAGGTTCCTGGCCGCTTCGCCGTCCGCCCAAGTGAGGGCAGGCGTGACTCAGGACGGAAGGTTGAACATCGAGGACCTGAGTCCTGGTGCCCATCCCATATCCTTCCAGATAGATGGTATATCAGGCGGTGTAATCGGTTTGAACCTTGGCAAATTTGATGGTTCCTATCCCCTCAACTATGTAGAGCAACTGAACAAGATCGGCAGGGAGTTGATCAAGGCGGTCAATAGCCAACACGCACAGGGGGTAGGGCTTATAAGGCTCCAGGAGACTACGGCCACAAACGGAGCGGTCAACCCGTCGGAGCCGATTTCCTTGCGGTCCTCAGGGCTTGAATTTTCAGACGAGATCCATGATGGTGAGCTCGAGATATGGCTCTATGGACCCGATGGAAATGTCATAGACAGTGATCCCTCGACTCCTCTAGTCAACGACCCGGTACGTATACAGGTTACAGAAGGAACTGGTGGCACATCCCTGGAGGACCTGCGTACGGCAATTGATGGTATAAACGGACTAAGGGCTCGCATCCTCAATGGAAGGCTCGTAATAGGTGTGGATGATCCGAACCTTGTCGGCTCCTTTGCCTTTGGGAAAGACACATCTGGCACTACAGCGGCCCTTGGGCTGAACAGCTTTTTTACAGGACACGACGCAGCCACAATCGGTATCAATGATAAGATCCTTGAAGACCCTCGCCTGATAGCTGCAGCTCAAGTGGAGGCGTCCGGGGCCAGCACAACACTGAGTACCACATCCGTCAGGGAACCCGCTAGGCCGCTTGGTATCGCCATCCAGAATGGTACGGTCAGTGTGTCGTTGATGGATTCGCAGGGCAACATAGATACAACGAAGGATATCACCATCGACCGGGATACTACCTCGTTAAAGGATATAGTGGAACAGATCAATCAGATCGATGGGATAAACGCCGCCATAAAAGAGGGATTAGTAGAGATATCCACAGACAGGTCCGGCTGGACCGTGTCCATCGATGACACAACTACAGGGGATACCCACTTCCTCGAATACCTCGGTATGGCATCTCCCGTGTCTGGATCGAGCTTTAAAGGCACATTCCACGTGGAACGCACATTTGATCCTGTTTCCTCCTATGATACCAATGTGTCTCCTGGTAATCTCACAATCGAGCTTACGGATGACCAGGGTGCAACTACCCAGGTTACTATTGCCCTTACTGCAGATGGATTGGGGCGGGTCCAGGAGTCTCTCGATGATATCGCAGCGGCCATTGATAGTAATAGTAATATAAGCGCAGCGGTCGTAGATGGCCGTCTCAGGGTCTCCGCTGCGGGCAGTACCAGTTCATTGAAATTTCTGGACGACACCACGGGGCTGCTTACGTACATGGGGCTTAGCACCCCTGCTGGTGGGGATGTGTCACCGGCTAATAATCAAAATGCCCTGGCCATAAGGAGGTTGAATAGGCAACCGATTGCCGACCTGGATGATGCCACCATAGGTGAGGCCTATCAGGGACTCGTGGGTACTGTGGGGATCCATTCACGGGGGTTCCAACAGGACTATGACTTTAGCAGGGCGACCGTGGACCAGCTCCAGGCCAGGAGGGACGAGGTTTCAGGGGTCTCGCTCGATGAAGAGATGGCAGATCTTATAAAATTTCAACATGCCTATGCGGCGGCTGCCAAGCTGATCAAGGCCGCTGATGAGATGTTTATGACCTTGCTGGAAACGAAATGACAGGACACTGTTTAAACCTTGATGTAGCCCGTACCTTTTGATCTGTACTTGTGGCATAAAAATAGATTTCAAGGGCTGGATGTGTTTTTTACAGTAAATTAAAAATGTTCGGAACGATCGAACGGACCGTCAACAGAGATATTGCCGGAGGCCAGTTATGAGGGTAACGATGAACACGCTCTACGATCAGATCAACACGGATCTTTCGAGGTTGGTTGAGAAACAGGCCAAGACAAACAGCAGCATATCTTCGGGTAAGATCTATCGTATGCCCTCGGATGCCCCGGTGAAATTGACACATGCGTTGGAGGTGAGAAGTACCCTGTCTGAAACGGATCAGTACAAAAGAAATATCTCGTATGGCAAGGGCTGGACAAAGGCGACCGAAACGGCATTGAGGCAGATTGTGGATCGTCTCGGCCGGGCCAAGGAGCTTGCGGTTGAAGGGGCGAACGATATCCAAAATTCCGATGATAGGAGGGCCATTGCCTCCGAGGTCAAGGCCATTCGGGAGGAGGTGGTGGCCTTGGCGAATACCAAGATGGGAAATAGATATGTTCTGGCGGGTTCAAAAACGACCGGTTATCAACCAGGCCAGCATCCTTTCTCCTTGGACAGGGATGGGCATGTCATCTATCTAGGTAACCAGGAGGACTTCTCTGTGGATGTGGCCTCTGGCCAGAGATTGAAGATAAATATCGACGGTCAGACTGCCCTGATCCAAAGTGGAATTTTCGAGTAGTTGGACCAGCTCTACGATGCATTACAGGCAGATAGCCGCCCCGATATAGAAATTGCCCTGGGGGATATCGACAAGGGTATCAAGCACATAAGTGATCAAAGCGCAGTTCTAGGAGCCATCCAGAACGATCTTGACAATCGGGATGATATCACGGATACGCTAAAGCTGACGAACAAAACCCTGCTCTCTTCCATAGAGGATACAGATATCATAAGGGCGATATCCGATCTAAAGACCCTTGATACAGGGTATCAAGCTGCGCTTGCCTCGGCTTCAAAGGTAATGAGCCTGAGTCTGGTGGATTTCCTGTAATGTGTGGGTAGGGGAGGTATATCCAAATCCATGCGATCGGTGCCTTAAACGCCATATGAACCCAAAATCCTCATGCGGCCTGTGCCCTTGACGCCTCACCTCAAGGGCAGGATGTATTCTATTTTCACGGTAGTAAATTATGTAGCTTGTAAGCTTTGTAAAATGCAAACTGGAAAGGATGCAGAGGCATTTTGGTATTTCAATCCCCTGTCAGTACATCAGATTTGTTGAAATTGCGAGCCCCTTGCGGCTGCAAATATCGTCTCAGTGAAAACGCTGCCAGGGTCCCAGTGGATTCCCGCGTCCGATTGCCATGGAGGGCAACATGCTTATTTTAGCTAGAAAGTCAGGCCAGAAGATCCTCATCGGTGATGACATAGAGATATCCATATTGGAAATACGGGGGCGTCAGGTACGCCTAGGCATAAAGGCTCCCAAGGGGCTATCGGTACACCGGGAAGAGGTCTTCCGAAAGATACTGGAAGAAAATATTAACGCTGCCAGCTCGACTGCCGATATAGAAGATAGCGAATTGCCCTTCAGGCTTTAACCCGAATTATGTGGTTTTGTTTGTAATATGTTGTAATTTAAGAAAATTTTATTTAGTTGGTGCTTAAAGTGCATAATTTGGGTTTAAGGGCCGGTTGAGATTCCTCTGCCGATATCTTGCCTGTGATACAGCTAAGCAAAAACTACTTCCAGACAGAAACAAGAGGCTTTTGAGGGGCCTGCATCGTATGAAAATTAATACCAGCCGTTTTGGAACCCTGGAAATAGACGAGAGCAAGATAATTACATTCAAACAAGGGATACCAGGATTTAAAGAGTACAGGCGTTTTGTGCTACTTCCGCACCGTGGTGACTCTCCATTTATCTGGTTACAATGCATTGACAGGCCCGAACTTGCCTTTCTAACCATTGATCCTGCCTTTATATGCCCGGATTACAGTTTCAGCATACCGGATGAAATAGTTGAGGATTTGGATATAAGGGATACCGGTTCCATAGAGACACTGGTCCTGGTCACCATAAGAAACCAGGGTAAGGACGCCTCACCCAAGGTTACGGTAAATCTGCTAGGTCCCATCGTAATCAATTGTAGGAATACGCTGGCGGTACAACTTGTCCTTGATCCCAAGAAGTACCAAGTACAGTTCGAGATCCACCCGAAAAAGGGCACGAGTACGTTATCATCAGCCGGCGTCCCGTCTAGGAATCCTCTTGAGGCCTTATGAGACCATATGCCTTCCCCACCCTGTATACCAGATTCGCAAACCCCTTGGGCAGCGGCACGGGCCGTTCCTCTATTAGTATTCCGTAGTCCCTGGCCCTGATTAATGCCCCTTGATCTCCATCGTTCAGGCCCTCCTGGTAATCACAAAGAAATTGGACCCTTAGGGCATCGGTAAGAAGGATTTTCAGGTCTGCAAATTCAGCACCCATGTTGCCTAATTCCCTTTCGATCCGTTCAGAATTTGCCACTGCAAACGTGGCAAATCGTTTCTCAGGATTAGGGGTACCGAAAAGGTGATTGACCATTGCCCCTGACAACATGGCTACATAACCGGATTCCTCATGTGGATATCTATCTGCAAGATATCTCTTCAATCGCATGAAGAGGACCATCCTTACGAGATCCACCCCTTCTCTCAGGGCCGGAATAAAGCGTCTTTCAACCAGTTTGTTCTCTATCATAGTTGCCCCCTGTGCTTCACGTATTATAAGGTATTCCTGTTTGGTTTGCGTTTATCGTTAAAATACAGCCCAGATGATGCAAATGCATCATCTATACCGGCCTGGTATGGAGGTTTTCAGTAACACCCTGTAATCAGTTACAGTAAAAAATAAACATCGATGGGTCAGGAGGTGTGGTTTCGATGACTAAGGGGTTATATTTCTTATATGTTGTGCCAGTACTACTGATATTCCTGTTTGGCATATCCATGTTGGCTGGAATCGCTATCGCGGGATGTAATACAAGGGGTTGCCATGAGGGCATAGAGGATATCATGCCACCCGATTCTGGTATGGCCCGTTCCATTAAGGCCCTTGGGTTGGAGTACGGTGATCCTGGTGGGTGCGTTGTCTGTCATGGCGGGAATCCGAACGAGGAATCGGACAGGTCTATTGCCCATAGTGGCGCGCCGGAGGGGTTGAAGGATGGCAAGGGTCCGAAGGCATTTTATCCTGATCCTGGTTCCATATGGATTGCCGATAACACCTGTGGGGTTTGCCATCCGGGTTATGTCCGCCGCGTCAAGCTCTCACTCATGAACACCGAAGCCGGGAAGATCTGTGGTAACCTGCACACCTGGGGGTTCAAGGAGGCCAGAGATTACAGAGTACCTTATGGGAACTATGCAATAAAGGATATCGATGGTCCTGTGCCCATGGTAGGCAGCAGGACATACAAGGAATATATGGAGATGCAGATAAGCAAGTACCCATTTCAGTATCCCAAGGTTCTCGCTAGGTTGCCCTACCCTGATCTCAACGCGCTCAAGCTGAATCCACGGTTGGCCGCCTTGACCTATCAGCGGCATGAGTGCCAACGTTGCCATGTCGGGGTACGTGGAAGGGAAAGACGGGGCGATTACAGGGGGATGGGCTGCAGCGCCTGCCATATCCTTTATGCCAATGATGGCTTCTACGAAGGCAAGGATAAAAGTATTGATAAAGATGAGCCGGGACATATATTGCGGCACAGTATGGTAGGCACCCGTAGAACAGGGGGTATACCTGTAGAAACCTGCAATACGTGTCATAACCGTGGCAAACGGATCGGTGTATCGTTTCAAGGCCTGATGGAATTTCCATATGGATCTCCATATGGCAAGGGCGACAAGAAACAGCCAAAGCTTCACACGAAGACCTACCTTTTTATCTCTGACGACCTTCACCACCAATACAGAAGCCGAAAGGGCAATCCCAAGGGAGGTCTGTTGTGCCAGGACTGTCATACCAGTATTGATGTGCATGGTGATGGCAATATACCCGGAACCACCCTGGCACAGGTGGAAATAGAATGTAGCGATTGCCATGGAACCCCAACTGCATATCCATGGGAGTTGCCCATAGGCTTCGGTGACGAGGCAGGTAAGATGCTGAGTGACAAGCCCAGAGGGGTGGGACAAAAGAGGAATCGACCCGAAGAGGAATTCGGATTCCCCTATGAACCTGAAGACGGTTTCATACTCAGCGCCCGGGGGAATCCATTGGGTAATGTCATCCGCAGGGGCAATGACATCATTCTTCATTCTGCAACAGGACAGGATTTCAAGGTCCCCGTACTTAAGAATATCGCTTCCAGGAATGAATGGAAGAGTCTGGCGGCAAAGACAGCCATGCTTTCCGTCAAGCGCCACATGGAGAAGATGGAATGTTATAGCTGCCACGCCTCATGGGTCCCTCAATGCTATGGCTGTCATGTGAAGGTGAGCTATGCCCCAAATGCGGGACAGGCACCCATGGGAACCGATTGGACCGCAAATGGTAATGCCCATATGGAAAATGGATTAACGCCTGACGCCTTCCTGGGTACTAGTGGTATTGAATCCCCTGGAAAGGTTTCGGAGTCAAGATCCTATCTTCGTTGGGAGGAGCCTATCATCGGCTATAATGGTGAAGGGAGGATCTCTCCGCTTATGCCGGGTTGCCAGGTGGTCTATAGCGTAATCGGGCCTGACGGAAGGAGCCTTGCCCAGAACCGTATCGAAAAGAGTCCGGACGAGGCGAGGTCCATTGGACAAAAGAGGATACCTTTGGCAATCGACATGTCACCGGTTCAGCCTCATACCGTGCAGAGGCAGGCCCGTACATGTGAGTCCTGCCACGTAGATCCGAAGGCCGTGGGCCTTGGCATATCTGGTGGCAGGTTCGGAAGATATGACAAGAACGTAGTAGAAGATTTGATGAATGCCAAGACAGGCCAGATAATACCCCGCCGCTACCAGGTTCAGATCCCGGCGATACCTCAATTGACCTTTGACTGGTCAAAGATCTTGGATGTGAACGGCACGCAGCTCGTAACCGTCGGTACCCATTGGCCCTTGAGCCGGGCACTAAATAAGAAAGAACTCGATGTCATGAGAAAGGGTGGGACGTGCATAGGGTGTCACCGGTACACGTCGGATAAATCCATATGGGAAGGAATTGGTACCATAAAGAGGATTGATCAAGCCAAACATGTCAGGATGATGATGGATATCATGGGGTTTGTCGGCAAAAAGGGTTTGAATTCTGCCCAACACTAGCATCTTTGTTGGGTCTATTGTAGGACAGCTTGGCCGAACGTGGAATCTTGCCGTAAAGCTTACCTTCCTATAAGGAAGTTACCGTGTCCATGGCGTGGCGTCAGGACGGGGCGTTGCAGG
>JAJRZR010000002.1 GCA_024275145.1 Deltaproteobacteria bacterium
AGATTTTCCAATAACCAAGCACAGGCCGGTGGCAGTTGTCAAAATTTCGAGCCTAGCCTGCCCGGTAACTGTTATAGCTTCTGTAAACATGCTACCTTTTGGCTCGACGGGCAAAGAGCAAGAACTTGCCCCTATTCCCCTTGTCCCTTTTCGGAAAATTATTCACCAGCCCTAAGACAACTATATTGTAGCAGAAGCAAATAATTTCAGGTAGGGATTCATTGCACTGGTTGGATAATCCCCCCCTGTTGGATTATCTGGATCGTGAGGTTCTTTACCTGGATATTTCCCGTTTGTCTTCATCTCCATGAAGATAGGCTTGAGCTTTTTATGAGGCCTGCCCACGCCCGATACCTTCCACTCGTTTCAATGGAAATACACCCCCCATTTTTGCTGTTCCATGAAGATAGCGATCCCTATAGGCCATGTCTTTATGTTCATGGGATGCAATATCTGGTAAACGGGCCACGGAAAGTTTGTGGATCAAACCCCTTCGTTTCCAGGCCGGAATGGGTTATACACATGGGACCGATGGGGGCTTTCCTGTTCTTGCGGAATATATATTTGGCACCTCCTCTGGCCAACGGCAGGTTTTTGTATGGTTGCAGCGCACAGCGCCTTGTATCTGTGCCAAACAACGCCCCAGGGAAAAGGCCGTTGCTGGCCAAGCCACATTATAGTGGACCCAACAGGGATAAACAGGGAATGCCCCGGAACCAATGGTCATAATTCAGGTGCAAGGCACCGTCTAGTGATATGCGGAAGGGGTCAAGGGGATTTTTTACCGTGCGCCTTGACCCTTCAGGCCGTATTTTTATCCCTTTGGGATGCGGCCCTGGCACACGGGCCACATGAAAATTTGGGAGAAGTAAATTTATGCGCGATAGAATAAAAATTGCTGTCGAGGCGGCATTCAGGCAGATAGTTGCTGAAGAGGTACAGCAAGGATTATCTTTTGCCGGGCATCAGGTTTCTGTCCCGAAACAGGAAAGCCATGGAGACTATGCCAGTAATCTAGCCCTGGTGATGGCCTCTGTCATCAAGATCTCTCCCAGAGAGCTTGCCACTAGGCTGGCAGATCGATTGTCCAAACATCACCATTTTGAAAGGATAGAGGTGGCAGGACCGGGTTTTCTGAACTTTTTTATAGCCAGAAACTGGTGGCAGGAAAATCTCTATGACATGAAAAGGGCAGGTGCTGCCTACGGTGAATCCGATACCGGCCAGGGGATGCGAGTGCTCCTGGAATTCGTGAGTGCCAATCCTACCGGCCCCCTTCACGTTGGGCATGGACGGGGGGCGGCCGTGGGAGATTCCCTGGCAAGGCTTCTGAAGGCTGCTGGGTATAGGCCTGAAACCGAGTATTATATCAACGACGTTGGAAATCAAATGAATACCTTGGGTAGGTCCGTGTATCTCAGGTACATCGAACACCTCGGCCGCAAGATAGATTTCCCCAAGGAATGTTACCAAGGTGGCTACATAAAGGACATTGCTGCTGATATAGCCTCCAGAGAGGGAAAAAGGTATCTTGATAAACCACTTGAGGAATGTATACCGTATTTTACCAAGGTGGCTGTGGAGAAAATTTCTGCTGGGATACGTAGGGACCTGGAAGATTTTGGGGTAAGGTTCGATAACTGGTTCAGTGAAAGAACCCTTCATGTGACCGGATTGGTCGAGGAAACCATTGCCGAATTACAGCAAAAGGGGTTGATATATGAAAAGGACGGGGCCCTTTGGTTTCGATCTACTGAATTTGGGGATGAAAAGGACCGGGTAGTTAAACGCTCAAGTGGCGTTTTGACCTATTTTGCAGCCGATATTGCATACCATCGTCACAAGCTAGAAAGAAATTACGACCTGTTGGTGGATATATGGGGGGCAGACCACCATGGATACGTGCCAAGGGTCAAAGCCGCCATCAAGGCACTGGGGCACAGCGCGGAAAAGCTCAAGGTCCTGCTTATCCAACTGGTCAATCTCCTTGAGGCTGGTAAGATCAAGGCAATGTCCACCAGGGCGGGTGAGTTCGTGACGTTGAGAGAGGTCCTGGATGACGTAGGAAAGGATGCCGCAAGATTCATCTTCTTGACACGTAAGTGTGACAGTCCCCTGGATTTCGATCTTGACCTAGCCAGGAGCCAGACCCAGGAAAATCCTGTATATTACGTGCAATACGCCCATGCAAGGCTTGCCAGCGTCTTCAGGAAGGCCATGGAGCAGGGTGTTGCCATCGTTCCACCTGAGGAGGTGGACGTGGGCCTTTTGAGGGAACCCGAGGAAATAAGGCTTCTAAAGGCGCTTGAGGCCTTTCCAAGGGTGGTTTCGGATAGTGCCAAGGCCCTGGAGCCACACCGGATAAGTTATTATCTCACGGAATTGGCAGCCCAATTGCATGGCTATTACACCCGTTACAGGTTTATCGGCGAAGATGCAGCATTGACCCAGGCGCGCCTGCTTCTGGCGGATGTTATTAAACAGGTATTCAATAAAGGATTAGGCCTGCTAGGGGTCTCGGCACCTGAAAGGATGTAGTATCCTTTTTCTGAGGGATTGTCATATAATTAAAATAAGTAACCTGTAACTGCCAAAGATAAAAACAAATCCTGAGGGGGAGCCATGGCCCGTTCTACCAGGGAAAAGAAAAAGAGAAAGGCTATACAGTTCCAATTGGGCTGGTCAGGCCTGATTGCACTTCTAATAGCGACTGTTGCTGCCCTTTTATGGACATTCGTATTGGGTTTCTGGATAGGCCAGAAACTTGTGGGCCAGTCAGGCTCCACGAATATGGTGGCGGGTAGCCTGACCGGCAAGAATGCCTCCAGCGGTGCCCTGCCAGGGGTGGGCGGTAACGAGTTGACAGCGCATCAATCCAGGACTGCATCCCCACCTGCTGGTGATGAATTGACAATCCCCACCCTGGGGGAAAAAAGTGGAGAAGCGGCCTTAAAGACAGAAATCGTGGGCAACGGCAACAAAACCGACGTGGAAGAGACACCACCTGTTAACAGACCGGAAATGCCGAGCAGGAAGTCGTTCACAGGTAACATCAATCCGTCCACCAGGGCCATGAGATCCAAGGTTAGTAAGAAGGCCACGGCCTCTGTGAAAAAGGTTCACTTCGTACTTCAAATTGCCTCCTACAGATCCAAGGATCGTGCCGAGCGTGAGGCGCAAAGATGGAGAAAGAAGGGCTACAGGATAACCGTCAAAAAGGCCGATCTCGGTGCAAAGGGCATCTGGTACAGGATTTATCTGGGACAGTTCAAGACGGTTTCCGATGCCACGGGTTTTGCAAGGCAATTTGCAAAAAAAGAGGGACTTCGCTCCTATGTGGTGCCCGTCAAGTAACAAGTAATGATCCGCAAGGCCAAGATAGGTGATGTCAAACGCATCCATTCCCTGCTGGCACACTTTGCCGAAAGGAATCTGTTGCTATCCAGGTCGCTTAGCGAACTTTACGATCATCTAAGAGACTACGCAGTCTATGAAATGCCTGATACCGGTGAAATCGCCGGGGTGGTGGCATTGAGCATCTCTTGGGAAAATCTTGCTGAAATCAGATCATTGGCTGTAATTGAAGATCAGCAATCCAAGGGGGTCGGTAGACGGCTTGTGGAGCATTGCCTCTCAGAGGCGGTAATACTTGGCATATATCGTGTTTTTTCATTGACGTATCAGCCGAAATTTTTCGAGAAAGTGGGTTTTAGGGTGGTGGACAAGAACGTGCTTCCCCACAAGATATGGGCAGATTGCGTTAAGTGCCCCAAATTCCCAGACTGTGATGAAACGGCTGTTTTGATAGAGTTATAGCTTCCCATAATAAAATGATTAATCTTACCATTGAGACGCATCCTGCCCCTTGGCAGTGTCTTCATGCCCGGAGGTACGATATCACAAAGGTGTGGGCCTCATGAGGATTTACTATTTGGAATACATTATCCGTCATTGCCGATCTTCATGTCTGAATGTGGCCATGCAGACATGATGTCATTAAAATGTCTCCATCCACATGGCGGCCATCTCTATCCTGGATTATGCCTGGTGCGGGATACCTTTACACACGGGCAAGGGAATTCTTGCCCGTAGCTATCACACAGGATCACATTGAGGATTTCGACATCCAGGATACAAGGAGGCGTGATCGGTAGAATACATCGGCTCCTGCCATTGCTCCCTTGTAGGGCATGGCAGGACAAGAGCTGGAAATATAATGATAGGCAACCTTTTAACAAAAGTATTTGGAACTAAACACGACAGGGAGCTCAAGAGATTAGCACCCATTGTCACCCAGATCAACAAACTTGAGCCTGAAATCAAGGGATTGTCCGATGCGGAGCTCAAGGACAAGACCCCTGCTTTCAAGGAGCGGCTGGCAAAGGGCCAGCCACTGGACGAATTGCTTCCAGAGGCCTTTGCAGTGGTACGAGAGGCTTCTCGCAGGGTGCTTGGAATGAGGCACTATGATGTCCAATTAATAGGCGGGCTTGTACTTCATCAGGGAAAAATCGCTGAGATGAAGACCGGAGAGGGTAAAACGCTGGTTGCAACCCTCCCGGTTTACCTCAATGCACTTACCGGCCGAGGTGTCCATGTAGTAACGGTCAATGATTACCTTGCGAGGCGTGATGCGGAATGGATGGGCCAGGTCTACAGGTTCTTAGGCCTGAGTATTGGCGTCATCGTAAACGACCTTGACGAAGACGACCGGAAAAAGGCGTATGATTCAGATATAACATATGGCACCAACAACGAGTTTGGCTTTGATTTCCTCCGCGACAACATGAAATATTCCCTGGAGGACATGGTTCAGCGGGAATTCTACTATGCGATCGTGGACGAGGTTGACAGCATTCTCATCGATGAGGCCCGGACACCACTCATTATCTCCGGTCCCTCTGATCAGGCTACGGATCTCTACCTGCGTGCCAATCAGGTCATTCCGTACCTTAAGAAGGAAACCGATTATACGGTTGATGAAAAGGCCAGAAACGCCACTTTTACAGAGGCAGGTATTGCCAAGTGTGAAAAACTGCTAGGCGTTGACAACCTGTATGATCCTGCCCAGACGGAATTGTTGCATCATGTTCAACAGGCCTTGAAGGCCCACGTTCTGTTCAAGAGGGACGTGGATTATATAGTAAAAGATGGTCAAGTGATCATCGTCGATGAGTTTACCGGGAGATTGATGCCTGGCAGGCGCTACAGTGACGGCCTACACCAGGCTCTTGAGGCCAAGGAGGGGGTCAAGGTAGAAAGCGAGAACCAGACCCTGGCATCTATAACCTTCCAAAATTTCTTCCGCATGTACGAAAAGCTCGCTGGCATGACTGGTACTGCCGATACCGAGGCAGCAGAGTTCAAGAAGATCTATGACCTCGATGTAGTAGTTATCCCAACCCACAAGCCCATGGTCCGTAAAGACCATCCTGACGTGGTCTTCAGGACGAAAAAGGAAAAATTCGAGGCAGCGGCCAAGGAAATCAGGAGACTTCACGAAAAGGGGCAACCTGTACTTGTGGGAACCACCAGTGTAGAGAACTCTGAACAGCTTTCTTCCATATTGAAACGCATGGGAATTCCCCATGAAGTCCTTAACGCAAAACATCACTAAAGGGAGGCTGAGATCGTTGCCCATGCAGGGGAACGCGGAAGGGTAACGATCGCCACCAATATGGCTGGCCGTGGTACGGACATCGTGTTGGGTGAGGGCGTAGCAGAGGTCGGGGGACTCCATATCCTTGGTACGGAGAGGCATGAATCCCGGCGCATAGATAACCAGTTGAGAGGACGTTCAGGTAGGCAGGGTGACCCCGGCTCATCAAGATTTTATCTGTCACTGGAGGACGATCTTCTTCGTATTTTCGGATCTGACAAGATATCCGGGATCATGAACAAGCTGGGTATGGAGGAGGGAGAACCCATAGAACATTCCATGCTTTCAAAGGCCATTGAAAATGCCCAGCGCAAGGTCGAGGCCCACAACTTCGAGATCAGGAAGCATCTTCTTGAATACGATGACGTAATGAACAAGCAGCGGGAGGTCATATACTCCCAGCGAAAACAGATCATGGCCGGGGAGGATCTAAGGGCAGATCTGCTCGACTTCATCGATGAAATAGCTGAAAATCTCGTTGCCACGTATGCAGACGAGAAGAAGGCCCCCGAGGAATGGGATTGGAAGGCGCTCAAAGAACGCCTGAAAGGTCAGTTCGGTGTGCACCTCTTTATCCCATCTGAAGAGAGATCCGAGCTGACGCCCGAGGGGCTCAAACAAGAGATCTCCAGCACGGCGAAGAAGGCGTACGAGGCCCAGGTAGAACTTTTTGGATCCGAAGATATGGCCCAGGTAGAACGGTTTATAATGCTCCAGACCCTTGACACCCTTTGGAAGGATCACCTTCTCAATATGGATCACCTGCGGGAGGGGATCGGTTTGAGGGGCTATGGACAAAAGGACCCCCTGCAGGAATACAAACGTGAAGGCTATGATATGTTCATGGCCATGATCCAGCGCTTCAGAGAGGAGACCCTCAGCATCCTGTTACGTATCCGTCCCATGCGCCAGAGTGAAGTAGAGGAACTAGAAATCAAGAGAAAGCAGCGTCAGGAACAGCAGATGCAACTCAGCCACGGCGAGGGAGAAACGAAGAAGAGGCCGGTGAAGCGTAAGACAAGAAAAATAGGGAGAAACGAGCCGTGTCCCTGTGGAAGCGGCAAGAAGTACAAGAAATGTTGTGGAAAGAAATAAAGGGGCGCACAGGATTGCAGGGTAGGTATCCGGGGCGTCCATCCATATTGTGGGAGGAATGGACTTGCTGAGTGTCAAAGGCTTTTCAGGAAACGCTGTGGCCGCTGCCATCAAGCACCGGGATCGTCTCGATCTTGGCCTCCTGTATTCAGAGAGGCCGGCTACCGTGGCCGCCACATTTACCAGAAACAAGGTCAAGGCGGCCCCTGTCATGGACGCAATAGGACGTCTGGGTTCAGGTACGGAACAGTTCCGGGCCATATTGGTAAACAGTGGCAATGCCAACGCATGCACGGGAAGTCGAGGCCTTGAGGATGTGAGGGATCTTCGTCGTTGGGGTGCGGATATCTTGAATATAGGCGAGGCCGATGTCTTGATCTCTTCTACAGGCGTAATAGGGGAAAGGCTGCCTATGGAACGGATCAAAGCGGCAATGCCTGGGCTGGTTGACGGGCTTTCAGCCAACGGTCTTGAGCTGGTGGCAGAGGCCATCTTGACTACCGATACGGTCAAGAAGACCGCATTCAGGAGGATAAACGTGGATGGGATACCCGCAGTGATTTGCGGTATGGCGAAGGGCTCAGGGATGATAGGGCCAAACATGGGACCTCCACAGGCGACCATGCTTGCATTTATCATGACAGATCTCAAGGTGGTCCCCGATTGGTGGCAGAAGGCGCTGGAAAAGGCCGTGGCCGTAAGCTTTAACAGGATCGTTGTGGATGGTGACACCAGCACCAATGATACGGTCCTTGCCATGGCAAACGGCATGGCAGGCAATGATCCGATAAGTGAAAGGCACCTTGGCCCTGAGATAGAAAAGACACTTTCTGCGCTCGCGATGGATCTTGCCAGGCAGATTGTCCGTGATGGAGAAGGTGCTACCAAGTGCATAGGGTTGAATATCACTGGTGCCCGTTCGGATGCCGATGCAGAGCGGGTGGCCAGGGTAATCTGCGGGTCCCCGCTGGTAAAGACTGCCTTTTTTGGAGAAGATCCCAACTGGGGCAGGATACTGGCCGCAGCGGGTAGGGCCGGGGTCGAGCTTGATCCCGGGAGGCTCGCGCTTAGGGTAGGTGACGTGGAGCTGGTCAGAAACGGCCAGGGTACAGGAACAGAGGCAGAATGGCTGGCCAGAAAAATCATGGAGAAACGGGACTTCGACCTGACCCTGGATATGGGATTGGGCAAGGGTAGCATCCGGTTTTTGACCTGTGATCTCTCCGATGAATACGTGCGTATCAATGCAGATTATCGGACATGAGATCACCCGCGGTAATCATTCACAAAATGGCACGATTAGCTAGGCTTTACAAGGACTTACAGGGAAAATGCCCCATGTCCAAACAGCCTTCGATGTATCCAAAGATCAGCAAATAGATAGCCTATGCTCAGGGTGCCTGATGTCCATAAAAAAATCCATATTACATGCCGTACATCGTATCCCAAAAACAGGCCTGCAACCAGGACAGTCAGTGTCAACGGGGTGATCAGATATTCTTTGAATTTTGCCAGCTCGATCCTTTTTTCATGTGCCGCCCACATATCGATTCCCTGGGATGCAAACTCCACGGCCACTATCAATGTGACCAACGAAGAATAGATCCCTGACACCCAGGGAAGCAGGGCAACCGAGGTCAAGGGCAAGGCAATGGAAAGGGCAAGGCTCAGGACCGCAGACAGGCCCAGTTTCAAGCAGGCAGGAAATCCCACCAGAAAATACTGGCTGCCAGATGCCAAGGTGATGCCCAGTATCACGATTCCGTAGATCAGCTCTATCTGTTTTGCAGGAAAGGCCAAGGCAATCGCCAGACCGAAAATCTCGAAGGCTAGTGCCACCTTGACCCTTGAGGTAATCCTGTCTTCCTTGAGCAATAACGTAATGGCCAATGCAACGGTGGCAATCAGTACGCCGGTAAGGAACGCTATGGTTACAGCCTTGTCAGGGAAGGTGTCCGTCAACAGGATCAGCCCTATGCCTGTCATCTGGAGAGTGGTTTTGATCTTGGCAAGTTCGGTAACCTTGAGTTGCACCGTGGAACGAGCCAGGAACCGTCTAAGTTCCGTTACCAGGAATTCCCGAAGAAAGATCGGCCAGGCGATCCATACAGGCAGGATCGAGAGGTCGACCAGTGGGATAAACGTCACTGCCACGAAGATTTTATCGGCAATAGGATCCAATAGCTTCCCGAGAGGGGTACTTCCCTCCCTTCTGGCCATGAGTCCATCAAGATAATCGGTAAGGCCGAGAAACAGCAGTATGATCAACGCGGCGAGCCTTGAGTTGGTCCTGCCATAGATAAGGAAGTATGGCAACGGAAGGAACAGTATCCTTACTGCGGTTACGTGGTTGGCCTTTATCTTCATGGTCCAGAGCGTTCCTCCCTGGAGGTCCACAACTGGTAGAGCAGGCGCATGAGATTGCCCCGCGCCGCTCCCAGTTCCTGTACGTCTGCGATGAAATTACGGTAGTGCCTGGCAGGGCCTATCTCTATCTGTAAGAGTAGTGGTTCACAGAAATACCACGTACATCGATAGGGCCTTTGAGGCCTTGGCAGGATACATCCAGAGGGGCCGATAAACTGGCAGATATCTGCTTCATCCACTTCCAAATTGTACGACGGCACCTCCAGTCCCATAGCAAGAAATCCTGCCACGTCGGCAAATTCCGGAAATCCATGTTTGTTTGCGCAGCAGACGGTTCCACAATAGGGGCAGACCTTGGCAGTATATCTTTGGATGAAAGGATCCAGTTTGTTGAAGGCCTTACGGAAAAGTGCTGCTTTCTTCCTCACTTCGTCCATGCACCCCGCTTCTCTTTCAAAGAACTCTTTGATCTCTTCAATAGTTGAATGGAAGGCCTCTGGATCCTTATAATCAAGTTTAGGGAAAACAGTTGTATCGAAACCAACAATCATAGGTCATATTCCTGGCGGAGTTCTTTCAAAGATATTTTTTCAGTCCTTTTTGACGAATCTTGTTGACAATATCCCTTACCTCTTCAAGCCTGTCCCTTGGGCATATAAGAACCGCGTCCCCTTCCGCCACTACAGCGATCCCATTTAAACCTATAGCAGCCACCAGTGTACCTTCCCGGGATGAAAGAAGGCTGTTTTCACAACCAATGGCCACTACCAACCCATCCAGGGCGTTGCCGTGCCTGTCTTTCTCCATGAGTGAATAATAGGTTTCCCATATGCCAAGATCGTACCATTCGAAATCGCAGGGAAACATGGCCAATCCACAGGCGTTGTCGCATCGGCCGTTTATTGCCCTGCCAGCCATCTTTTCAAGCAGTATCTTGTCGATGGATTCAGGCGGCAGAAACGAATAGATCCTTGCGAGGCGGTCAAGCCGCTTACCGGCGTGGAATGCCTTGATAAGCCTTTGTAGCTGCAACCACATGGATGGCACAAGTTGCTTGAGATATCGGGTCAGGCTTTGGACATGAAAGATAAATATGCCGCTGTTCCAAAAGAAGCGACCCGAGGAGACATAATCCTGGGCAAGCCCCTTGTCAGGCTTTTCGTGGAAGCCCAGGACCCGGTAGCAGGGTTCTTCCATTACGAGTTCGCAATCGTCCCCTGCCTCTATATAGCCGAATTCTGTTTCCGGGCGGGAAGGCCGAATGCCAAAGATTACGATTTCTCTGTGGGTTTTTGCCCTGATTATACCAGCCCTGAGTATCTGCCTGAAACGTTCTTCATCTTTTATCAGGTGATCCGATGGAAATACCGATACTACCGCACCAGGCTCTCTCGCCTCAATGACAAGGCCCGCCCATGCAATCGCCGCACCTGTGCCCTTGGCACACGGTTCAACCAGGACATTTTCAGGCCTTATCTCAGGAAACATCTTGAGCACGTCCCGTTGTTGAGATGGCCTCGTAACGATCCATATCCTTTCTGCCTTGAACAACGGCCTTATCCTGTTCAACGTAAGCTCCAGGAGTGAATCTTCACAATCCAACCTGAGAAACTGTTTGGGACGGTCATATCTACTTCTTGGCCAGAGCCGTGTGCCAAGTCCTCCAGCCAGGATCAACGCGTGCCTGTTTCCTTTGGTCATCGGATGAGCCCCTTATATCGCAAAAATGCCGACAGGGCGGCGGCGACGTTTATCGCCGCAGTTTCCGCCCGTTGGATCCTTTCGCCGAGCCAGGCAGGTATAAGGCCTTTTCCTTGGCACAGAGCCATCTCCGCCTTTGTAAATCCCCCTTCCGGGCCGACTATTACCTCTATGGGCAACACGGCACCCTGTTTTTCCAATGCGGTAAGGAGAGGGAGCCGGGTGCCGGATTCACACAGGATGAGCCTGGCGCTCCCCTGTTCCAGGCGCATCAAGGCATCTTCAATGCCTATGACAGGGCCTATATCAGGGACCTTGATCCCGCGGCATTGTTTAAGTGCCTGTAATGCCTTCTTGTGCCATCTTGTGACGAACTTATCCATGCGTTCGTTATCAGGCCTGACGACGCTCCTGCTGGTCAGGACCGGCTGGATCTTCTGGATCCCTATCTCTGTCGCCTTTTGTATGAGCCACTCCATTGCCTCGAATTTGGGTAAGGCGACGAATAGATTTATAGGAAGCAGATCATTAAGGCCTGTTTTTACGTTTTCAAGATCTATCACCACGCCTTTCCGGGTAGAGGATATGATCCTTCCCGTTGCAACACAACCGGCTCCATCCACCAGAACCAGGGAATCACCAGGGCCCATACGGCGAACCCTCAAGATATGGTGCGCCTCAGGCCCTTCTATGGTCAACCTCTTCTCTGCATGGGCAAGACGCCCCGGTTCTACTAAAAAATTAGGGGTTCCCATTTTCAGGAGCCATAATCATGCACGCCCATTGGCCTTCTTTTTTATCGATTTTTTTCCGCAAGACCTTCATGTGATGCCGTTTATAGACATCGGCTACCGAATCTGCCTTATCCGAAAGGAAACCGGATAGGATCAGGCGCCCTCTGCTCTTTACAAGCTTTGCCAGGTCACCTGCGAGAAGGACCAGGGTCTGCCTGTCTATATTGGCAAGTACTATGTCGTAGGGCCCCTCGACTTGCCATACCGGGGTATTTGAAACCGAAACCACGTGGTGGACATGATTTCTCAAGCAGTTTTCCCTGGCGATTTCCACTGCATCTGGATCAATATCCAGACAAAGCACAGATCTTGAGCCAAGTTTAGCAGCGGCTATACCTAGTATTCCTGTTCCGGTACCTACATCAAGGCATTCCGGCCCTGTATCAGCCGCATCGCCATGGTCTACCCTGCCTGCCCAGGGACGCTCGTTCCACAAATCCTCCATGACCTCCAACATGAGAGAGGTGGACGCATGTGTGCCAACACCAAAGGCCCGGCCAGGATCGATATCGATCACTATATCATCCTCTTCCGGGACAAATTGTTCCCAGCTGGGTTTTATTACTATAGATCTGCCTATACGCAGGGGCTTGAAATATTTCTTCCAGTTTTCGCTCCAATCTTCCTCGACAATGGCCCGGGTAGACCATGAGATTACCGGCAGATCCGAATAAAGTCCTTCGAGATCCAGAAAATAGCCTTCAATCGCCTTTAACACGCCGCTTTCCAGGTCTTCCCTGCTGAGATAGGCATGGATTCTTGTCCTGAGGCCGTCTTCCTCGACTGTCTCCTCAAGATCCTCTATATAAATCCCTCTCGAAAGGGCCGATATCAAAAAATCCGATACGGCGTCTGCAACGTCTTCCAAGGCGTCCACTATGAGTTCCACCCATGGCTTTTTTTTGTGATGTTTGGTCATATCGTGTGGCAAGGTCATAGTCTTAGGTAACAGCCTTGCAACCATTTTTAGATATTGGCCCGCCCTTAAAGCGAATGGCAGCGAAACAGGAAGCCTTCGGTTTGATTCCCATCATGCCCTGAGCTGGTTGCCATGATTGGGCAGGCTGGAACGATTTAGAATTAATTTCAGATTGCCGACAAATAAAACGTCAACCCCCCGACTCATACATCTGTTGAGCAGGTTTCAAGACAAGACTGACTGGCAAAATCTACCATGAAATATGATCGCGGGATAGGGAAATGATCCATCCATATTTTGATTCAAACTATATTTTTCCCCTGTTAAGGGCCAGTGGACTTTTAAGCCAGGCGCAGATAGAGGAACTGCTCCCCAAAGTGGTGATCGCAAAACGAAAGGGGCAGGATATCGTTCAGTGGTTGGATTCCCTCAAGATACCCCGAGCCGATTCCGGTGATAAACAGATACCCCTGGACGAGGCGGATATATTGGCCGTCATTGCAAGGGACCGCAACTGGCCGTTCAGGAGGCTTGATCCCCTTAAGCTCGACATAGAGGTTGTCACTAAGACCTTGTCATCATCCTTTGCGCGCAAGCGCTTGGTTTTACCCTTGAAATGGCATGGGGATGAGCTGGAAATCTGTACCTATTATCCAGGTGACAGGGAACTCAAGGAGGACCTTGAGAGGGCCTGCCAGGTCAAGACAAGGATGTCGGTCGCCCCTAAAAAGGACATAGAGGGGATAATCAGGGAATTTTTCGACTTCAAGCGGTCTATTGCTGCGGCCGAGGATATACTGGCCACCCCTGCGGTAGATATATCGAATCTTGAGCAGTATGTGAGGTTGATGCCTCCAGACAGCAAGGGGTCGGACAAATACATCAATCAAGCTGTAGATCATCTCTTTCAATATGCCATGGATCAACGGGCCAGTGATATCCATATAGAACCCAAGAGGTCGGAGACACATGTACGATTGCGGATAGATGGGGTCCTGCATACGGTTTATCGTCTTCCAAGGGCCATTCATGATGCCCTGTGCACGAGAATAAAGGCTATGTCAAGGCTGGATATCGCTGAGAAGCGCAGGCCCCAGGATGGCAGGCTGAAAATTGCAAGAAGGGATTACGAGGCAGAGGTAAGGGTGTCGACCGTGCCAGTGGCCTTTGGGGAAAAGGTGGTCTTGCGCCTTCAGAGTGCGGAGATCCTTTTTAGCGCCCTGGATGAATTGGGGTTTGCTCCGACGGATCTGGCCACGTACAAGGCCTTTCTCCAAAGGAATCATGGAATGATCCTCATGACAGGACCCACCGGCAGTGGAAAATCCACCACCCTGTATTCCACCTTGAGATACCTGAGTTCCCCGGATGTGAATATCGTTACTGTAGAGGATCCCATAGAGATGGTATATGAGGATTTTAATCAGATAGCCGTTCAGCCACAGATAGGTGTCACCTTTGCCTCGATATTGAGAAACATATTGAGACAGGACCCGGATATCGTCATGATAGGGGAGATCAGGGACGTGGAAACCGCAAGATATGCTGTCCAGGCCGCGCTTACAGGCCATATGGTATTTTCGACCCTTCATACCAATGATGCAGCTGGAGCGGTCACCAGGCTCAGGGATCTAGGATTGGAGCCCTATCTAATAGCCTCCACACTCATTGGCATAGTGGCCCAGAGACTGGTAAGGAAGGTATGCACGAGGTGCGCTCGTCCTGCCTCCCTGCCTGCGGAACGTCTGGCGGCTATCGGCTGTAACGCTGGTGCGTCTGTCGCCAAAATAATGCAAGGGCAGGGGTGTAATATATGCAGGGGCACTGGTTACTTTGGGAGGGTTGGCATATATGAGGTCCTGCCTGTTTCAGAAAAAATCAGGAAAATCATCCATGATAGTGGAGAAGAGCAGCAGATCCGGAGGCAGGCCATCGAATCTGGCATGACCACCTTGAGGCAGGATGCCTGCAGGAAGCTTTTAAAGGGGATCACCACCATGGAGGAGGTGATCAGAGCAGTTGGCTAGGGCCTTAAACCGATACCGGTCACCCCTCAACAAAACTGCGAAGTGCCTTGCATCGCTTCGGATGACGGAGCTTCTTCAGGGCCTTCGCCTCGATCTGCCGTATCCGTTCTCTTGTGACGGCAAAATTCTTTCCCACCTCCTCTAATGTGTGATCTGAACGTTCGCCTATGCCAAAACGCAGCCTCAGGATCTTTTCCTCCCTCGGGGTAAGGGTGGCGAGTGCTATCCTTGTCTGTTCGATGAGGCTGGTATTAAGCGCAGCTTCATCCGGCCTTATCCCTTCCCTGTCCTGTATGAAATCTACAAGATGGCAATCTTCATCGGAACCAATAGGTGTCTCAAGGGATATGGGATCGCCGACCATCTTCAGTATGTGTTCCACCTTTTCCGTTGGCATCTCCAGATGACGGGCGATATCCTGGGGCGTGGGCTCCTTGCCGGTTTCCTGTATGAGCGTCCTGGTAGCCCGGTATACCTTGTTCATAGTTTCAACCATGTGCACCGGGATGCGGATGGTCCTGGACTGATCTGCAATGGCCCTGGTTATGGCCTGCCTGATCCACCAGGTGGCATAGGTGCTGAATTTGTATCCCCTCTTGTATTCGAATTTCTCAACGGCCTTCATAAGGCCAATGTTGCCTTCCTGTATCAGATCGGAAAGGGGCAACCCCCTGTGACTGTAGTGTTTCTTTGCTATGCTTACCACGAGGCGGAGATTGGCCTTTACCAGTTTCTCTCTGGCCTTTTTGGCCTGGAGGAAATGTTGTTTGAATTCATTGGCAACTCTTTCTATTTCCTCAACATCCATGCCGACCTGGACAAAGAGTTCATCCTCAGGAAGACCCTCAAGCCTTGTCAATTCCCTATGGAACTCATGGCAGACGGTATCAAAGAAGTGTTTTTGTATCCTGGAAGGCCCCAGGGCGCTGGCCATCACTGAAACCAATTTTTCATGGGTTTTCCTCATGTGCCTCCGGGATTGTTCATCAGCATCTGGTGTAAGTCCCCCGATGAACATCTTCCTCCTGACCTGGATTTTTTTTATTTTTTCAAGGGATTGACGGAATTGGGTCTTACCAACGAGTTCCTCGTCCTTTGGTAAGGGCTTGTCGCCCTCTGCCTCTTCCAGGTTACTGTCGTTATGTGGGATATCATCAAATTTGTTGAGGCAGGCGTCTACTACGCGGGGAAAAAAGAAGGCCAGCTCAATTAGCCTCTTTTCACTTTGTTCCAGACATCTTGCCGTGGCGGCCTCTTCCTTTCTGCCAAACAACTCGTTGGCCCCCATCTCCTTGAGATAGATCTTAACCGGATCGATTCCGCGCTTTACTTCTTCCGACATGGGGAAGCCTCCCTTCTCACCATTGACACCATCAAAGTTTATGTTGAGGAAGGGATCATTGATTTTATTTTGTATAAAGTTGCCCCTGATGCTCATCTCATCTGTCACTGCCTTGATTTCAATGGAATCACCTTTTCCCCTGGTACCTCGCTTGTTACCTCTTTCGTCCCCCATTGTAGATAGTCCTTTTGCTAAAAACTTTCATGCAGCCCGCATACCCGAAGCCATCTTCCAGAGCCGGAAAGCATAGCCAGGGCATGAGCCATGGTTTTCTGCCTGCCAGTCCCATGCTGGCAAAGGGTTACCGATATGCTCACCTTATCAAAAAACATCCTTTTGTATTTTATCCGAAAAACCAGCCCAACCATAGGGCCGCGTTTTCATGTCCAGGGGTGCGGCGCGGGTTCACGGAGCCGCATGAAGTCTTCATCGGAGCCGCTGGATCTGTCTCAGAAATTCCAGGTCATCTATCTCTTCATCACTTTGTCTGTATTGCGCAAGGAGCTGTTGCCTGATTGCCTTTTTTTTCCTCTCTTCACTAAGTCTTTTCCATCTGGCCGCCTCTTTTTCGGCATCGGTGCAGGGGGGAAACTCCGCTGAAAGCCTTATGGCAAGTTTTTTAAGATCGGGAGTCGTTTCCAGTTGTCTGAGAAGGCCGGTAAGATCGAGTTTTCCCGAAAGGCTATAAAAATGGGACATGGATGCCCACAGGTTCCTTAGAAGAGGCTCATCCAACCATAGATCCATGCCGGCATCGATGAACTCTTCCATGTATGCTGGATAACTTAGAAGAAAACCTACAAGTTTCGCTGAACCGCTATTTTTGAAGCCAACGCCATTGGCGCGGCGGCCTTTTTGATCCATCTGAGCGTATGGTACACAGAGGCCCTTTAGGGCCACCTTGTTACCATATGATTCCTTGTTGGGGCCAAGGCCCTCCCAGAGGCTTTCTTCTCGCAAGCCAAGCTTGCGGGATATGTGACTGATCAGTAGTGACTTGCGTATGGGATCACGAACAGGTTCCACGAGGAGAAGTGTATCCTTTACGGCCTTCAGCCTACCATCGGGATCGCTTCCATACTTGTTTCTTCCCCTCTCTATGACGTAGTCAAGGCCTGAGGGCGCTACTTTTTCGAGCTTTTGCCATGCCGGCACCCCTTCTGCACGTATAAAACTGTCAGGATCATGACCTTCAGGCAGGCTTAATACCTTAACAGTAAGATTACGGGCGTAAAACATGGGCAGAGCCCTGAATGCGGCCTTTTGACCCGCAGAATCTGAATCAAATACCAGGACCCATTTCCTGCATATACTATGGAGCAGCTTCACGTGTTCTTCGGTAAGGGCCGTACCCAAGGTGGCAACTGCATTATCAATCCCAGCCTGGACCAACGCCAGCAAATCCATATAGCCCTCTACTACGAATCCCACGCCCTTCTGGCGGATAGCACTCTTGTTCTGAGAAAGGCCGTAAAGTACACGCCCCTTATGATATACGAGTGTCTCCGGAGAATTTAGATATTTGGGCTGTTCCTTGCCCCCTTGCTTGATAATACGGCCACCGAATGCGATTATCCTTCCTGTCTTGTCGGTGATTGGAAAGATGATCCGGCCACGGAAACGATCATAATGCCCGTTTCCACCTTGGCGTGCTACTATTAGTCCTCCCTTTTCTGCCAATACCGTCGAAAGTCCCTTACCCTTTAAGAAACCGATGAGGCCATCCCATCTCTCTTCAGCCCAACCCAGGCGAAACCTTTCTATGGTTTCAGGGGATATGCCCCTTTTCCCCAGATAGACCCTGGCATCAAGGGCGCTCTTTGAATTTACCAGTCTTTCGTGGAAAAACGCAGCCACCAATTCATTCAATTCCAGAATCCGTTGCCTTTCGGCCAGTCTTTTTTTGCTGGCCGGGGATCTGGCAGGGCTCGGGATCGGTATGCCGTTTCTCTTGGCCAGGGCTTTGACTGCTTCCAGAAAGCTCAGGCCCTGCATCTTCATTAGAAAACGGAAGGCATTGCCGCCTTCACCGCATCCAAAGCAGTAAAAAATTTGCTTGTCTTCGCTTACAGAAAAGGAGGGATTTTTGTCGGGATGAAATGGGCACAGGCCAACCCAGTTATGGCCTCTTTTTTTGAGGGCGACAAACTCGCCTACGAGTTGCCTTATGTTCGTGGCTTCCAGAATGGACTGAATGACATCTTCAGGTATATACACAGTAGACCTGTCCGCTAGAAAGCTGTCGTAGTGTTGGCCCTGGAAACACCCGTCTCACCTACTTAGGACGGTTGGCCAACTGGTCCGGTTATCTGCGCCTGGGCCGTCTCTGTCCGTAACAGAGTAGGCTGCGTATCTGGCCATCGACAAGGTTGAACAGATTTTTTTGCATGTTGAGACCTCTGAACAATTTCCTTCCTGCCCGATTGAGGAATATGCATAGGTCTTGCCTGACATGCTGGGTTTTCCCCTCCTCAAGGCATTGCCCACGAACAGCGCAGCCATTTTCCCAGGGATCTCATATTAATCATACTTGCTGATGTGTCAACAGGGTGACCGTGGTTGCAGATATGACTCCAATGCCCGAGGCCTTTATCCGGTAATTCCCTGGATATGAACCCGGATTGCACAGCTCGCAAGTTTACCAAAGATGCAAGGCAGAAGGGGCGTAGATCTATTTTGATACTTCAACTCACTGAAAACCCAGCAGATTTGGTGAAATTACAAGTCCCTTACAGTTACCACCCATCTAACGCGGGTCTCTGGCCTTTTTAGGGCGTGTTTCCATGGCAACTTATTGCGTCGTAAAGGATAGCCGGAAGCCTTACGAGTTTGCCGGTACCATCGATGGCCGCGTGTTTGGTATAGCCGGTAGCCAGCATGCGGTTTGAGGACACCAAACGGATTTCGTGGCAAAAACTGATGGTCACCCGTGAAAATGATTTGATCCTGGTCATTATGTCGAGTAGATCATCGTAACGGGCCGGAGATTTGTATCTGCAATAGCTTTCCGTTACAGGTAATACAACCCCTTGATCCTCCAGTGCCTTATATGATAGAGAGAGGATGGTTCTCATGAACTCGGTCCGGCCGATTTCAAACAGTCTGAAGTAATGGCCGTAGTACATCACCCCCCCGGTATCGGTGTCTCCATATATGACACGGTAGCGAACCGTATGGACGGGCCCGCCGCCATCATAAAGGCCTATGTCCCTGCCCATCCTATTTTTTTTTGGGGTCCAATTCCACGTACCGGGGTTTTATTCCAAGGAATCTCGACATGACCTCGTAACCCTTTTCCAGGACAAGGCCGGTCTTTTAGGCAGACTTTTCACTGAATGAGGCAGCAAGGTTCTCTTTCGGGTTGAGGCTGTCATAGATTACAAAGGGAACCGGTCCTGGGGTATGGGTCTTGAATCTTACCGGCGTAAAGTGATCCGTGGCCACCAGGATCCTGTATGAGCCGCCCATATCCTTCAGGCCATCCATTATTGGGCCTACCACTTCCTTGTCGAATCGTTCGATCGCCTTGACCTTTTCCTTTATGTCGCCCATATGTCCAGCCTCATCCGGTGCCTCCACGTGCACCACTACAAGATCCTTTTCCTTGATCTCCCTGAGGGCCGCCTTTGCCTTGCCCTGATAGTTTGTATCCAGGAAACCAGTGGCTCCAGGTACCTTGATGATATCAAGGCCGGCCCAGACTCCGATTCCCTTGATCAGGTCAACAGCGGCTATAACCGATCCTTTTATATCGTAGAGCTGCGGTATGGTGGCCATGACCGGGCGTGTTCCCTGTCCCCATGGCCATAATGAATTGGCTGGCTTCTTCCCTTGTGCCCTGCGTTTTTCATTGATTGGGTGGCGATGGAAGAAGGTTATGGCCTTAGTCAGGATATTGTAGAGAAGGGGTTCATCCTCATAGATGTGCCAGGCCTCTGTGACGTCCATCCCAGTAAAGTCATGTGGAGGGACAGTAGCAATACCTTCCGGTCCACCCTTCCACAACAGGAGATGTCGATAGCTGACCCCTGGTACAAGCTCGAAAGAGCGGCCGGATACCAATGGGGCTAGATCTTCAAGCAGCGCATGGGCCTCTTCCATGCTTATATGGCCCGCACTGTAGTCCTCCATATAGACCCTGCCCTCCCTGAACTGCAGTGTGACCAGATTGCACCTGAAGGCCACATCTTCCGGGTTCATCTTGACACCCATGGCAGCGGCCTCAAGCGGCCCTCTTCCAGTATAATATTTCTCCGGGTCATAACCCATGAGCGACATGTTTGCTACATCGCTGCCAGGGGGAAATCCTTCTGGAATGGTATGCAACAATCCAAAATCCCCCATGCGTGCCATTAGATCCATGGAAGGCGTCCTGGCGGCTTCAAGGGCGGTTTTTCCCCCCAGGCTTTCTATGGGCAGATCGGCCATGCCGTCACCAATCAGTATCACATACTTGGAGGAAGGAAGCTCTATCCTTTCTTGGGAATCTTCTGGAAATTCCTGACCGTTTTTTGTAGATTTTTGCTTTTCCATGATATTACCTTCTGGGGAGGGATTTTTTTGGATTTCAAATTTTTTGGAAAATCAGGCTGTAAGTCAGGCTCGTGTACCTGTCGTCCGGATATAAGAAGGACCTATTCTTGTAATGACGTAAGGTCTTCTATTCTAATAATCATTGGTTGATCTGAGACAACCTCAAGGGCATCGATTTCCTTCAACGCCTTTTGGACATCTGCCTCCCTAGCCTCATGCGTAAGCATTACTATAGGAACCGATGAACCTTCTCCTCGACCCTTCTGGACTACAGAGGCAATGCTGATGTCCCTTTTACCCAATATCCCGGATATCTTGGATAAGACACCGGGGCGATCCTTTACGGAGAACCTGAAATAATACCTTCCCTGTATCGACGCAGGATCCTTGATGCCGGCAGTGGATATTGAGTCCAGAGGAAGCCCTAGGGATGACATGCGCTTGACTGCTCCTGAAATTATATCCCTGGCTATGTCCACTACGTCTGCAACCACGGCGCTGCCTGTTGGCATCTGTCCCGCACCAAGGCCGTACAACATTATCTTGCCCACTGAGTCACCTATGAGATAAAAGGCATTATATGCCCCTCTAACCTGTGCCAGTAAGTGATCAGAGGGAATCATTGTGGGATGGATCCGAAGTTCGAGGCCGTCTTTCCCATCGCGGCCAATGGCGAGCAGTTTAATGGTATAACCAAATTCCCTGGCAAAGGAGATGTCAAGCGGTTTCAGCCGGGAGATACCCTCGGTATATATGTCCGAAAGGGTTATCTTTTTCCCAAAGGAAAGAGTTGACATTATAACAAGTTTGTGGGCGGTATCAACACCTTCTACATCGTAGGTGGGATCGGCTTCTGCATAGCCAAGCCGTTGTGCCTCCTCAAGTGCCTGATCAAAGGCCATTGTCTCACTCGTCATTCTGGTAAGGATATAGTTTGCTGTCCCATTCATGATACCCATGACGGTATGGATCCGATTCGCGACCAATCCTTCCCTGACCGCCTTGATTACAGGGATACCACCACCTACACTGGCCTCAAAACCAACTTCCACCCCCTTTAGGGCGGCCGCCTGGAAAATCTCATAGCCATGTTGTGCCAGTAATGCCTTGTTAGCCGTAACCACATGTTTCCCTTTGCTGACGGCCTTCAATACGAAAGTCCGGGCAGGCTCAATGCCCCCTATAAGTTCAATGAAGATATCTATCTCCGGGTCGTCTAATACTGTATCCAGGCTATCGGTCATGATCTGCTGGGGAACCGGGAAACCTCTATCGGTAGATATATCCCGGTCACAGATCCATTTCAGCCTTATGGGGCTTCCCACTCGTTTCTGTAACATGTCCGTCTCTTCAAGGAGAATCCTTGCCGTTCCGCTTCCAACGGTTCCAAAGCCGAGCAAACCTATATTTATGGGTCGCATGTTTCTGAACTCCTGTTTGCATGATTGGTAAGGCCATCTCGGCCTTCGTTCTGCCGCATTTTATGCCTTGCCAAGCCTTCGTACGGCCCTTACACCTAAAGCTGCTGCTCCCATTGGGGCATGAAAAAGACAGCCCATGGGCAGGATTTCACAGTAAATCAAGCCGTATTCCAGGGTGGATTAAACTAGTTACCCATTCAAAAAGATTTTAATTTAAACATTTAAACCTTAAACAGCAAGGCCCATGCCATCTAAACCCATATCGGCACTTGTAATCAAGGAACATCTATCCGCAAGGATGAAGGGGAAATCAAGTTTTTCGGTATTTTCCCGATAATCAAAATGTAGCCCTTGGTTGCCATCTTCCGGTTTGGAATGGATCCTTAGCCAGGCTGCCAAGGGTACTTGGCCCAAGAAGGAAGCCCGTTGGTTATTGATACATGAAACTCCAGATTGGCCGTAGACAGGGTATAGGACCGGGGAAAATGGCCCTCCTGGCCGCCCTTGTTTGGCTGGTTGCTATAACAGCCTTGCATGTATGGATGAGTAAGCCAGGGGCTAAGAAGAGGTTACAGGTAGGCTTTTTACCCATAACCTGCCACCTTACATGCGCAGTGGCCTTTAACAGATTATCCAGGACAGGGAAGGCGTTCGATGCCCACAAATTTTCTGCCTGGCCCGACATGATAGAGGCACTTAAGGGCGGGGATCTTGACGTGGCCTTTATATTGGCTCCCATTGCCATCGCCATGGAAAATCAAGGCTTCCCGGCGAAGATCGTATTGTTGGCCCACAGGAACGGTACCGCACTGGTGGTGGCCAAAGATGGTGGCATCCATTCCATTGCCGGGCTCAAGGGAGCCACGGTTGCCATACCCATAAGATATAGTTGCCAGATGCTCGCCCTTCGGCGTCTTTGCAGGCAACATGGTTTGTCCTTAAGGGATTTGAACATGGTCGAATTATCCCCACCTGACATGCCCTTCGCCCTGGCCTCAGGGACAATAGATGCGTATATAGTGGGCGAGCCCTATGCTGCCCAAGCGGAATTTGATGGCACAGGCAGGGTATTGTGCCAGATGAGAGATGCATGGCCCGGTTTCATCTCAAGCGTGGTATTTGTGACCCAACACGTACTTAAGGACAGAAAGGAGGAGGTGGCAAGGCTTATAGAGGCATTTTATCAGGCTGGTAAATGGATTGAGGGGCATCGTTCGGAGGCAGCCCGCATAGCCGCTCCCTTTCTGGGCCTTCCAGAACCACTTATACGATATGTCCTGCTATCGTCAAGTAACAGGGTCTCTTACTCGGATCTAGTTCCAAAACCAGAAGAAATTTCCAATCTATCCAGGGAGATGGTAGATGCTGGCCTTTTGAAAAGACCAATGGATGGAAAGAAAATAATAGATCTTTCATGGCGCTAAAAGGACTTCATCTTCATCCGCTTATATCATTTGGGTTGGCCATACTTGCCTGGGAGGCAGCCATAAGGTGCCTGGATGTCCCGGCCTACAGGTTTCCAGGTCCATTGGCCGTTGCGGAAGCGATGAAGGAACTCGCCCTGTCAGGCCGGCTTTTCGCCAGTATCACCGCTAGCCTGTTCAGGGTGACTTGGGGTTTTTATCTGGCAACCTGTGCCGCAATTCCATTGGGTTTGGTAATGGGGATCTATGGCCCGGCCAGGGCGTTCCTGAACCCGCTTGTACAATTTCTCCGGCCCATATCGCCTCTTGCCTGGATACCTGTGGCGCTTATGTGGTTGGGTATTGGTGACAGGTCAGCCATATTCCTGATCTTTCTTTCTTCTTTTTTCCCCCTTCTGGTCTTCACCATGAGCGCCGTCCTCAGTATCAAGGTGACCTATATCAGGGTGGGATTAAATTTTGGAGTGACGGGCCTCAAGCGTTATACAAAGATCCTGCTTCCAGCCATCCTGCCCGATATAATTACCGGGCTCAGGATAACGCTTGGCACTGCATGGTTGGTAATCGTGGCGGCTGAGATGATAGCCGTGAAATCAGGCATTGGTTACCTTATCATTGATGGACGAAATTCCATGCGCATGGACTATGTCGTGGCCGGCATGATTGTCATTGGTATCATTGGACTCGCGCTGGATTGGACCATCAGCCGGCTTGAAATGCTTCCTTCTGTAAGGTGGGTGCGTAAAAGGCGATGAATAAGATCGAGGTAAGGGGATTGTCCAAGTCCTACAAGGAACGGAGGAAAAAAAGGCGTTCCCCTGGAGATTGCGGATATAGGCATGGATGCCCGGTGCTTCAGGACCTTGATTTCCGGATTGAAGAGGGCAGTTTTACCTGTTTCATAGGTCCATCCGGGTGTGGCAAGTCTACGCTTTTCAGGATAATGGCAGGGTTTGAAAAACCAACTACTGGTGAGGTGTTGGTAGACGGGGTACCGATCTCTGGTCCCAGTACAAGGCACATCTTCGTCTTCCAGGAAGACGGCCTCTTCCCCTGGATGACAGCCATGGAGAACGTGGCCCTGGGTGCCGGGCGTTTTTCGGATCCGGTGGAACGGGAAAGGGAAATCCGGGACTTTCTGGACATGGTTGGCCTGAAAGGTTTTGAGAATCATTACCCACATGAGCTTTCAGGAGGCATGAGACGGAGGGCTGAAGTGGCCAGGGCACTTATAGCCAACCCGGAGATACTGCTCATGGATGAACCCTTCGGGGCACTGGATTTCATTACCAGGCTCCAGATGCGTGAAGAGATGGTAAACGTGCACCAGATGTTTGATTCTACGATCCTGTTCATAACCCATGACATAGACGAGGCCCTTCAACTTGGGGATCGTATCATCATGCTATCCGGCCGCCCCTCATCGGTAAAGGCGGATATCCCCCTGCCCTTTCCACACCCTAGGGATCTTGCCATTGGAGAGATGGCAAGCCTGCGAAAGGAAATCTATTTCCATATAGGCATACACGCCGCTCTGTAGGCGCGGATCCACGCCTGGTTGTACGCCAATACATCTGTCTTGCTATACCTTGCTGACAATAGCGCTCCGGATTACCTTGCTAGCCTATGGATTTTTTGAAATATCTACCACTAGTCAATCGTCCTAGCCGCTATATTGGGACAGAGGTAAATGCCCGAAAAAAGACATGGAACGATGGTCGGCTAAGGGCTGCGCTGATATTCCCCGATCTTTACGAGATAGGGATGTCCCACCTTGGCCTTCATATCCTGTACCATGTGCTCAATGATCTGCCTTGGGCACTTGCGGACAGGGCCTACTGTCCTGATACGGACATGGAAAAATTGTTGAGATCAAAGGGGATACCCCTGTGGGGCCTTGAAAGCAGACGGCCGTTGCTGGACTTTGATCTCCTTGCTATTACCCTCCCTTATGAGCTTTGTTACGCCAATATCCTGACAATACTGGATCTGGCTGGAATCCCTGTATGGGCGTCCGAACGCCACAATGGACATTGGCCGGTCATTCTTGGTGGAGGAAGCTGCTCGGTGAATCCGGAGCCGGTAGCAGATTTTTTCGATGCCATACTCATTGGGGACGGCGAGGAGGCCATATGTGAAATCGCCGAGGCCATAAGGAATTGGCAGGAGGCCAAAGGAACAAAGGACGAGCTTCTAAAGTGCCTGGCTGGGATAAAAGGTCTCTACGTACCCTCGTTTTACGAACCCGTATATACGGCCTCTGGTTACTTCAAGGCCATGGAGACCCAACCAGACGTCCCGCCCGTGGTCAACAGAAGGATACTCTCTGACCTTGCCGGTATTGCCTTCCCAACAAGGCCCTTAGTACCCTTCACACAGATTGTCCATGACAGGTTTGGAGTGGAAATAGCCAGGGGGTGTACCAGGGGATGCAGGTTCTGCCAGGCAAGTTCCATCTACCGGCCAGTCAGGGAACGCCCGTTGGATCAGGTCCTTTCCATAATCGATAGAGGTGTTTTTGCCTCTGGATGGGAGGAACTTTCACTTTTATCCCTGAGCACAGGGGATTACTCCTGCCTCGCCACACTGGTTCCAGAGCTCATGGGGCGATACGTTGAAAAAAATATCTCTTTGTCCCTTCCCTCCTTGAGGGTGGGCACCTTGACCCCACAAATCATGGAGCAGATAAAAAAGGTCAGAAAAACCGGTTTTACCCTGGCCCCGGAGGCAGGCAGCGAACGTCTGCGTAGGGTAATAAACAAGGGGATTACCGAAAGGGCTCTTCTGGAGACCGCGAGGGAGGCCTTCTTTCATGGTTGGAATCATATCAAGCTCTATTTCATGATCGGTCTCCCCACTGAAACCCACGATGACGTACAGGAGATTGCCGAATTGGCAAAAAAGGTCCTCGCGACATCAAATAAAAAGGGCCGTGGCAGGAAAGGTGGGCATCAAGTAATAGTGAGTGTGGGCACCTTCGTACCCAAGCCCCATACCCCCTTCCAGTGGGAGAGGCAAATTACCCCTGAGGAGTCATGGAGACGTATAGAACTCATCAAATCCAGGCTAAATGGCAAAGGATTTCGGGTGAAATGGCATGATCCCAGGCAGAGTTACATGGAGGGGATCTTCTCCAGGGGAGACAGGAGATTGTCCAGGGTTATCTTCCATGCCTGGAAGAAGGGAGCCAGATTGGATGCCTGGAGTGATATGTTGAAACCAGACCTCTATATGGAAGCCTTGCGTGAAACGGGTCTGCATCCTTCATATTTTTTAAACGAAAGGGCTCTGGATGCCCCGCTTCCCTGGGAACACATATCCGTCGGCATCAAGCCAGAATACCTTTTGGCCGAACGGAAAAAGGCCTTAAAGGAGATCTATACCCCTGACTGCCGTTTTGGTAAATGCCAAGGATGTGGAGTCTGTGATTTTAAACGGATCCAGCCCAGGCTATCTAAACCGTGTGATGATATCTTTGAAGATAAGAGGGCGAAGCTACAGGCCGACAATCCATCTAAAGCTGGTCAATTCTTCTATTCGTTCACCTATTCCAAGCTGGGGGTGGCCCGATTTCTCGGCCACCTGGAGTTGGTTCATGCCTTTCATAGGGCAGCCCGAAGGGCCTGCCTGCCCATAGCCTATTCCGCAGGATTTAACCCCAGACCCAAATTTTCATTTGACCAGCCGGTTCCCCTGGGCCTGGAAAGCATTGAGGAGAATGGTGGCTTCGCACTTATGGCTGATCGGTCTCCGGATCATATTCTTACAGTGCTGAACACGCACCTGCCTGACGGAATAGTTATACGGCAAGTCAAACGCCTTCCCTATAAGCCAAGGTTTAAAGGGCCAGAGACCTCGACATACCTGGCCGTTATGGATGGTAGCTGGCTTGAATCCGTTATCGATTCATTGAGAAAGCTTGAAAGTGGAGACTCAATGCCTGTTTCTTTCCCTAAAAAAGGTCGGCTGCATACGCTAGACTTGAATAGGGCCCTTGATATGGTCCGAATCTTGAGATCCATAGAAAAGGATTTCGATGGGATACTTCCATTGTGGCTGGATACGGATGAGCTTGAATCTGTTCGCAAGGGTTCCTGCTTCATGCTTTTGTTCCGATGTATCAACGATGTGGTTTCAGGGCTTAGGCCATGGGATATTGTGGGCTTTCTCGCCGGGCTGGAGCGGCCTCGAGTGAAGATGATCCGTATATTGAAACTTAAAGGGCTACCCCTTGAAGGAACGGTTTCCTCCCATTGGAAAGGCCTGGCCCGATCCAGTTGTGGTTCTTGAGCCCTTTCATGTATAATTTCAGATCATGCAGCCCGCACGGCTTGTCGAAGGTGTAAGGCGACAGGGGCGTAGGCATCCCTGGGCTTCAAGCTCCTGGCAACCAAGGAGATCCGCAAGGCTTACAAGTCCCTTACGGCTTCAAGTACCGTAGACTTTGTTGTGAACACGCATATTGCCCTGGGCGGTTTTTTTCATGCTCCAGTGCGCCCGTACGAGGATCGGGCAGGTATGAAGGCTTGGGTTTGATACACCCTTATCGTTAAGATGCGCCATCCCTCAAGGTTGCATTTTCATATCGGGCGTGTCTGCCCATGGAAAGCCGGTTCTTGCCAATGCGGGTTTATATCCGTCTATCTCAGGTATGGCAATTCCTCCTGCACGGTTTCCCCAGGTTCTTTGTGGGCAAGAATTATCGAGGGAAGATCATGAAACAGCAACTGCTAAGGGATGTTGGTACATCCAATCCAATTACCGTTTCGCCAGAAACATACCTTTCAAATGCGGCAGAGATCATGACTACCAGGAAGATCAGCAGCCTGATCGTGGTAGAGGACAATCGACCCATGGGAATAATTACAGAGAGGGACCTTGCAAGAGCAGCCTACAGGTTCGAGGAGATAGGGCAGGTGGTTGTCGCCCAGGTAATGTCTGAATCCTTGGTTACCGCCCCTGACGATATGGACATATTCGAGGCATACAATCTTATCAGGGCTAATAATATAAGGCACCTGGTGATTGTTGATAGTGAACATCATCCTGTTGCCATAGTGTCACAGTCAGACATCATGAAGGGGTTGGGCCTTGGAAGCTTCCTCGAAATGCAGCACCTGGACAGGATAATGACGAGGGTCGTCTTGACCATTACTCCCAAATCAACCGTCTTCGATGCAGTTAACCAAATGGACAGGCATGAGGTCAGTTGCACGGTTATAGAAAAGGGAGGGTATCCTGTCGGCATCCTAACTGAAAGGGACATAGTGGGCCTGTGGCGAAAAGGGATTGATTTCAGGAAGACCTGTGTGGATGAGGTAATGAGTTCGCCGCTCTTTCTGGTTTCTGAACAATCCACTACCTATAGGGCGGCCAATCTCATGCAGAGGAACCACATCAGACGTCTTGTAGTGGTAGATGGCCGTGGCAAATTGGTAGGCCTTGTTACCCAGTCCGATATCTTTGAGGCGCTTGAGAAGAAATATGTCAACTTTTTGCAAAAGATTATACATGACCAGAAAAAGAGGCTTAGCGAGGCCCAGAGCACCCTTCTTGAAAAGTCTATCTACCTGGATAACATCCTTAGATGGTCCACTGATATGGCTATCGTGGCCACGGACCTCGATTATAAGATCATATTTTACAATCCAGCGTGTGAGGATATCTTTGGTTACAGGGCTGCAGATGTGGTTGGTAAATCCGCCATAGACTTGCACATAAAGAAACAAGCCGATATCAAGCGCTTCTTTTCCGCAATAGAGACGGTCAAAAGAGGGGATGAATACCGACGGCAGCTGGAGTTGGAACTAAACGGCAGACGGGCCATTCTTGAGGCAAAGATATCAGGAATCGTTGACAGAGAAGGCAGACTCATGGGATATGTACTGATGGCAAGGGATGTGACATCCCAGAAGAGGATGGAGGAAGACCTTCTCAAGGCGCACAAGCTGGAATCGATAGCCCTGTTTGCAGGTGGAATAGCCCATGATTTTAATAACTTGCTAACTGCTGTCCTTGGCAATGTCTCTCTGTCTAAGCTTATGGCTGAGGGGCAAGAAGATCTGTGTAAACGTTTAGGTGAGGCGGAGAAGGCACTTCTTAAGGCAAAGGATCTTACCCAGAAACTGCTTACGTTCGCCTCCGGGGGAGCCCCTGTCAAGAAGGTCGTTTCCCTGGTTGAAACCTTGCGGGAAACAGCAAATTTCATAATGAGCGGTTCCAATGTGTGCTGCGAATACGTATTCGATGATAATCTCATGGCGGTTGAGGTCGATCGGGGCCAGATAAACCAGGTCGTCACTAATCTTCTCATAAATGCGATGCAGGCGATGCCAGAAGGGGGAAAAATAATCATCAAGGCAACGAATATAACCATAGGACCAGATGATGCCGTATCCTTGCCAGCAGGACGATATGTCAAGATCTCAATAGTGGATCAGGGCATAGGTATCCCCCGCCAATATTTAAGTAAAATATTTGATCCCTATTTTACTACGAAACAAAAGGGGAGTGGCCTTGGCCTTGCCATCTGCCATTCGATTATCCACGGGCATGGTGGTATGATCACCGTGGATTCTGAGGTCGGAAAGGGTACAAGCTTCCATATTTATCTGCCAGGTACCGATAAACAGGTCATTGCCAAAAAGGATGAGACAGTGGATTTGAAAAAGCAAGGTGGAAAAGTGCTTATCATGGACGATGAGGAAATAATCCTGGACGTGGCAGGGGAGATATTGAAATTTTTAGGTTACGAACCTGTTGCGGCCAAGGACGGATTGGAAGCTATAGAAAAATACGAGGAAGCCAAGGCGGCGGGGGCCCCATTTGATGCCGTTATATTCGACCTTACGGTCCCTGGTGGCATGGGAGGGGCTGCCACGCTAAAAAAACTCCTGGAGCTGGACCCTGATGTTACGGCTATCGTGTCGAGTGGGTATTCTAATGATCCTGTGATGGCAAATTACAGGGAATACGGCTTCAAGGGTATAGTCAGTAAGCCCTATCAGATTGAAGAACTCGGCCGGGTACTTGAAAAATGTCTATCCAAATGATGACAGAACGTTCATGGTCTTGACCTCGCTGCTTGATCACCTTTAAGAACTGCCCGGGCAGGGGCTGTATCTTTCCGTTCACGGGATGGCATCAAGGATTCAAAACACACATGGGGGAGAGGTGGTACTAAGTTAATGAAACATAATCTTATCCTCGGGCTAATCAAACCGCCTAGTGCTAGCTCTTTCACCCTGAAAAGGATTAATCCGGGCCTGCTCAATTCAGAGGAAGATCTGCCTGACGGTACGGTTTTGGTGGGTGCATTTTCCAATATGACAGGGGAAAAGGACTGGGTTGTCTCTCCTACCCTGAAGCTTAACGCGGATCTGTGTGACCTTTCCCACGATTCCCTGCTAGACCTGGCGATGGCAGAGCAAAAACGCCTGGCAGAGGAGGTGGTAAAGAGCCATCTGCTGGAAAGCAGGGCAGAGGCCGTGGTGATCAGCGATTCCCCGGAAAAGATGCGAAGGTTTCTTGATGACCTTGCAGGGGTCATCGATATCAAACCCATCCTCACCAGAGGGTACGGACACGAATGGCCAGTGGCAGAAGAATTGGAGTTGTCTGAGGGTTCGAAGGGCCTGAACCTGTCAGTGGCCTACAGGTTGCCCGTGGAACAAGGGCTGTGCAGCTATTGTGGGGCCTGTGGGCCTGCTTGCCCGCAAGGTTGCCTGGATGAAGATCTCAATCTGGATTTTTCCAGATGCGACCGTTGCGGTGAGTGCACCAGGGTATGCCCGGAGGGTGCCATTGATATCCACCGTATGGAGAGGGTGGAACTTCTCACGCCTGCCGTGGTTATTCTGGGTAACCCGGAAATAGCATTACCCAGGAACTCAAGGCGTATCTACAGGGAGGATGCGCTAAGGAATTTTTTTAGCACCATCGGGGTCCACAGGATAGATGAAGCGATCCTCCATGTCCAACGGATCTGCCAATATCACCCAAGGCTTGACGTGGGATGTTCACAATGCCTTGATGCCTGCCCCCATGACGCCATTTCAAGGACAGAGACGGGGCTCTTAATCGACCACGAAAGGTGTGCCGAATGCGGTGCCTGTGTTGCAGTATGTCCCACAGGGGCCATGCAGTATGGTCGTTTCAGTGACCGATCATTTCTGGATTATTTTTCGCACTTCAGGCCCGTGTCAGGTACCACCCTGGTAATTGGAACAGAGAGTTCTTTGAAAAAGATATGGTGGCGTGAAAATCAAAGGCGGTTTCCCGATTGTCTATTTCTGGTTCATCCACAGCCGCTTGCATTGAACGCAATGCACCTGCTTTTCCTTTTTGCCATTGGCGTTTCGAGGATCATAGTGGTTGGGCGGAGGCATTCATCCGACCAACCCTTCTGGGAACAAATCAGATTCGTAAATACGATCCTGGGGTGGCTTGTGGGAATGGAACCTTGTTCGGTACATGAGCCAGAGAATTTATCCAAAGATACATTCAAACCCGTGGCACATCCTCTGAAAGTATTATACAAGGACTTTGGCCTTGGGGACAGGCGTGAAAAAACTGCCTCGATACTGCGTTTTCTTCTTGACTTTTCCCCTCAAAAGAAGACCCTCTTACAAAGAGAGGTGCCAGCTACCTACGGTTGGGTGCTGTGCGATACAGAAGCCTGCACCGGCTGTGTCGCCTGTCTAAATGTTTGCAGCTTGGAGGCATTGAAGGCCGACCCTGAAGATTTTTCCGTTGTGTTTACCCCGGTCAGGTGTATCCAATGCGGGGCCTGCGTTACCGTCTGCCCCGGAGATGCCCTTACCTTGAAGCATGGCTTAGGGCTCGGCCATGATTTTTTTGGACCACAGACGCTTTTCACGGATGAACCGATGGTTTGCAAGGAATGTGGCAAGGTATTCGGGAGCAAAAAAAGCTTCGAGCATGTGATAAAACTTCTTGAGACCGGTCGGGTCATGGAATTCGATACTTCGGTGCTGCAGTACTGTGAAACCTGCAGGGCCATAAAGATCTTTGAATCGATGGATCGGTGATGCCAGAATCCGGTAAACAGATCAACAGGGGGCGTATTTTGGGCTACGAGCTTGTAAAATCCTTTTTCACGTCCAGGCCCACGCCTGAAAAAATGGATGATTGGAAGGCCGTAATGCTTGAGTTGGAGGGAAAATCAATCAATCCTATCCTGGACAGGTCTGTGGCACTCTTCAATGAGTTGGCAAACAAGATGAACTTGGCACAGATTCAGCAGGAATATTACGAGTTGTTTGAAAATCCCTTTGGGGACTATTTGGTAAACACCGCCGCGTCGGCCTACATGGACGGTAGAAATTTTGGCCCTACGCTTGTGGCCTTGAGGGAATTCTTGGCAGAGGCTGGTGTTGAAAAGATAGATTCCTGGAAGGAGAGTGAAGATTCTCTGGTGGTAATGCTGGATTTCATGATAACATTGATCGAACAGACGGATTCTAACGAAAAACGGGCATTGGCCGCGCAAAGGAGGCTTGTGAAGGATTTCATCGTGCCCTTTTCTCATCGTTTTCATCAAGCCCTCACCAGCAATAGTGTTGCTGTATTCTATGAGGTGTTGGGCCTGTTTTTACTAGGTTTTATGGAAATGGAAGAGGCTGTCTTGCAAGGATGCAACTGATCACAAGGTCATTGCTGGAAATTGTGAAAAGTTCCTGGTCCGTATGCGGTTATGGGGCGCAGATACTAGGCGAAAGGCACGCTGGCCGACCGGCCTGTACTTCAATTGCCTGACAACGCAGTATATGCGTGCTGTGGTTGCATATGCGAGAATCAAGGGAGATAGCCTGGTAAAAACAATTTGAAGGAGGGTCTATTGCCATGAAGAGAGCCGAAAGTGAGAGGCGATCGTTCCTGAAGGCTATATTGACAGGCACTGCAACTGCTGCCGCGGTTATAGTGGCCAAGGATGCATCGGCAGGCCAAGCATTTGATCAGCAATGCATGAAAGAAACTCTCTATCGGGAGACGGAGGCCTTCAAAAAGTATTATGAATCACTCCGCTCATGAGCGGGTAAGGAGTATGGACACATGGCCAGGGAAAAGATTGTTTCGTTTTCACGTCTATCTGACAGCTCCAAAGCCTTGCGGACCACACTGAATCCCAAGTTGGTCCGCAGGTCCTTCCTTAAGCTTGCCGGGGCGGCTGCTGCCCTTTCTGGCATAGCATTAGCCCCCAGGATGACACGCAAGGTACTGGCAGGGACGGACATGGCAAAAAGGAAGGCGTATCCAGGATCAAAAATCGTAAGGACCATTTGTACCCATTGCTCGGTTGGCTGCGGTATATATGCGGAGGTTCAAAATGGTGTATGGGTACGCCAGGAGGTTGCCTTCGACCATCCCCTCTCCAGAGGTGGGCACTGCTGCAAGGGGGCCAGTGCCATCGATATGGTCACCAGTGAGAAGAGGCTCAAGGGCCCCATGAAGAGGAGCGGCGGCCAATGGAAGAGGTTGTCATGGGACCAGGCACTCAATGAGGTATGTGGAAAACTTCTAGAGATCCGGGAAAAGTACGGCCCGGATGCGGTGCACTGGAATGGAAGCGCCAAGGTGTCAAACGAGATGGCGTACCTTCAGCGCAAACTCGCCGCCTTCTGGGGTACCAATAACATCGATCACCAGGCGCGGATCTGTCACTCCACCACTGTAGCCGGGGTCGCAAACACTTGGGGCTATGGTGCGATGACTAACAACGTAAACGATATTCGGCACTCAAGGCTTATATTTATGATCGGTTCCAATGCGGCCGAGGCCCATCCGGTGGCCATGCAGCATATCCTCTATGCCAAGGAGGTCAATAACGCCCCCATGATAGTGGTGGATCCAAGATTCACGAAGACTGCCGCCAAGGCAACGGACTATGTCAGGATCCGTTCTGGAACGGATACCGCATTCGTCATGGGGCTTGTGAATCAGATCATAGAAAATGGATGGTACGACAAGGAATTCGTGCGCACCCGGGTTGCCGGATTTTCTGAGATGAGAAGGGTGGCCAGGAAATATACCCCCCAGGTTGTCGAGGAGATTACCGGGGTGCCTGCATCTGAAGTCACGAGGATTGCCAAGCTGATGGCAGAGCACCGACCCGGCACGGTCATATGGTGTATGGGAGGTACCCAGCACAGCATCGGAAGCAGCAATACCAGGGCGTATTGCATACTTCAGCTCGTACTAGGCAATATGGGCGTATCCGGAGGGGGGGCCAACATCTTCCGTGGACATGACAATGTCCAGGGGGCAACGGACATGTGTGTCCTGTCCCACTCCCTGCCAGCCTATTATGGTATCAAGGACGGCTCGTGGAAACACTGGTGCCGTGTCTGGGGCGTGGACTATGACTGGATGAAATCCCGCTTCCACAGCAAGGAATACATGAACAAAAAGGGTTTCACCTTGGGGCGCTGGTATGAGGGTGTCATACAGGAGGACAAGATCGACCAGTACACCCCGATCAAGGCCGTTGTGTTCTGGGGCTGTGCATCCAACTCCCAGTCTATGTATCACAAGCTCAAGAAGGCCCTGGATAAACTGGAATTGGTAGTGGTCATAGATCCATTCCCAACCATGACGGCTGCTGCCTGCGAGAAAGACAACATATATCTCCTTCCATGCTCCAGCCAGTATGAGACATCAGGCAGCCTCACATCTACATCGCGCCAGCTACAATGGCGCTACAAGGTGGTGGATCCTGTCCATGACTGTAAGGATGACTATGAGATCATGGCGGAGTTTACCAGGCGTTTTGGTTGTGCAGACAGATTCTATAAGAACCTAAAGAAGATCCCTGAGGATATTACCAGGGAACTGGGCAGGGGGTCCCTCACTATAGGATATAACGGGCAGACCCCTGAACGCATCAAGAAACATACGGACAACTGGCACACCTTTGACATAGATACCCTCCAGGCAAAGGGAGGGCCATGTGATGGGGAATATTACGGACTTCCGTGGCCGTGCTGGACAGAGACCCATCCGGGCACACCTATCCTATACGATATTTCAAAACCCGTAGCCAAGGGAGGTCTTCCTTTCAGGGCCAGGTTCGGGATCAAGCATACCTATGATGACGGCAGGACAGAGGATCTGCTTGCAGCACCCGGGGTCGCAAATCCTGGAAGCGAGGTAATGGGAGGCTATCCAGAATTCAAGGACATAGTACCAGGTACCAACTGGAAGACCGACCTTTCCCAGAAAACCATCAAGGAGGCACTAAGAAGGGGTATGGCCCCCTTTGGAAACGCAAAGGCCAGGTGTGTCGTATGGAATTTTCCTGACAAGGTGCCGATTCACAGGGAACCAATCCATTCACCGCGTCCGGATCTTATCGCAAGATACCCTACCTATGAGGACAAACCTAAACAGTACCGGGTATATACCAGGTTTAAAAGTGAACAAAAAACTGACTGGGTAAAGGAATTCCCGCTTATCCTGACCACCGGCAGGCTCGTTGAGTACATGGGTGGGGGTGCGGAGACTAGGAGCAACAAGTACCTGGCCGAACTTCAACCCAACATGTTCGCTGAAATCAATATCAAGCTCGCCAATGATCACGGTATAAGGGATGGGGATATGGTTTGGATAGAATCCCCCAACGGTGGAAAGATAAAGGTCATGGCCAAGATATCGGACAGGGTTGACGAAAAGACCATATTCCTGCCGTTCCACTTTGGCGGGATATTCATGGGGAGGTCCCTTGCAGCCAATTATCCCAAGGGCACCATTCCCTATGCCATAGGCGAAGCGGCCAATGTGGTTACCAACTATGGTTATGACATCGTAACCCAGATGCAGGAGACAAAGACCGGGCTTTGCAAGATAACAAAGGCCTGAGCAGGAGGGATGAAACATGGCTAGGATGAAGTTCCTGTGTGACGTGGAACGCTGTATCGACTGCAACGGGTGCGTAGTGGCATGCAAGGAGGGCAACCAGGTCCCTGTCGGTATAAACCGAAGACGTGTTGTCACCATAAATGCCGGCAGACCTGGGGAAAAATCCATTTCCGTAGCCTGTATGCATTGTTCCGATGCCCCGTGCATTGCAGTATGCCCCGTAAATGCCATTTACCAACGAGAAGACGGTATAGTGCTGGTAAACAAGGACATATGCATAGGATGTGGATATTGTTTCATGGCATGTCCCTTCGGGGCTCCTCAATTTCCAAAGGGCGATACATTCGGGGCCAGGGGGGCAATGGACAAATGCACATTCTGTGCCGGAGGGCCTGCCAAAGACTTTAGCGAAAAGGAGCGTCGTCTCTATGGCCAGAACCGTATTGCCGAGGGGAAGCCTCCCCTTTGCGCGGCTATGTGCGCCACCAAGGCCTTGCTTGCAGGCGATGGAGACGTGATTGCTGACATATATCGTAAAAGGGTCTTTCGAAGGGGGTCTGGCGCCAATGCCTGGGGATGGGAAAGGGCCTACAAGGGCCGGTAGAAAAAGGTGCCGCCTTAATCAATGGCATACAGGAGACCAGCCCATGAAACAGAAGACCCTTTCCATGACGATGCTAGTAATTGTCAGTCTTTTTCTGCTAGCCGGTACCCGGCTGTTTGCTGTAGAACAGCTCCTGCGTGGCTTTGGTGCAGAGACCCTTACCCAGACCTTTTCCCAGATAAGCCAGGTAATTACTGGGGATTGGCAGCGACTTGGCCTGGAATTTACACGACTTCAGGGCAAAATTTTCTGGAAGCTCTATCTTGCTGCCATGACAGCCGTGCCGGTACTGTTCCTGCTTCACTATCTGGTTTTCGGACCAAAGACCTTTTCCCACGAGGGAAAGAAGATCGCCTACTATGCTTCACTTGTTCGGCTGTTTCACTGGCTGGCCGCGATTTCCTTCACGTTGCTGGCTGTAACCGGACTCATGGTGATTTTTGGAAAATATCTGGGGGGAGGACACCTGATCATGGGGGCCAGGTTAGTCCACATACCATCCGCCGTGGTCTTTACTGTGAGCGCTGCGGTCCTGTTCCTTTGTTGGCTGAAGGACATGCTGCCTACTGGTTGTGACCTGGAATGGTTCCTCATCCTTGGTGGCTATCTGAGCCGCAAGAAGAAACCAGTGCCTGCTGGCAAATTCAATGCCGGCCAGAAGATATGGTTCTGGCTAGCCACTATAGGCGGCCTGGTAATGGCCTACAGTGGTTACTATCTCTTCGCTTTCAATGCAGATGTAAATGTGCTGCGAGGATGGGCCATTGTCCACAATTTTCTGGGGGTAGCTATCGTAACCTTCTTTTTGATCCACCTTTACATGTCTGTCTTCGTTGTGAAGGGATCCTTGAAGAGTATGGTAACCGGCTTCAAGGCAGAGGATGAGGTGGCGATAATGCACAATCGGTATTACCAGCGGCTCGAAAAATAACCCTTTTCATATATTTTGACCATGCGGTGCTTGGTTTCCTGCGAAGATACAGCCGAGATTATGGCTGTATTTTCATGTCAAAGGGATGCTCTCAGGGATGGTACGGGCATGAAAACCAGCGATGATCCATGTAGAATTCCGGCTAACCTGTTTTGTCCGTTCCTTAATTTGTCTAGGCCTTCCCCGTCCACATCAGGAAGTACCGGAAATAGGGTTCGATTTGTGATTATGAAGCCATTTTTCAAGCTTATGAGCAGGGAAAAACTGCAAGAACTTGTAAAGGCCTTTCCCCCATTGATGCCAGTATCCACAGGCCTGGAAGAGGCACTCGGCCTTGTTACGGCGCAGGACTATCATGCACCCGAAGATCTGCCACCCTTTGCCCGTTCCACCATGGACGGATATGCCATTAGATCAAGGGACACCTTTGGTGCCTCAGAGTCGCAACCTGCACTGTTTCAGGTGATAGGTGAGGTTGCCATGGGTATAAGCCCTGCTGGAATGGCTATAGGCCGGGGAGAGGCGGCCAGGATTTGGACGGGCGGAGAGCTTCCGGATGGAGCCGATGCCGTAGTCATGGTCGAATATACCAATGTCCTCTCTGAGGATACCATAGAGGTATTTAAGGCCATCGCACCAGGGGGAAATGTCATTGAAAAGGGTGAGGATGTCGAACAGGGAACTTTGATACTGTCCAAGGGAACAAGGCTCAGGGCACAAGACCTTGGTCTCATGGCAGGTCTTGGCATTTCGAAGATTAAGGCCCATCCAAGGCCAAGGGTAGCCATTATCAGCACAGGTGATGAACTTGTCCCCCCTGATGGGCCTGTCCCCAGGGGCAAAATAAGGGACATAAACGCCACCACATTGGCTGCTGCCGTGAAGAATACCGGAGGTGTAAGTTACTATCTTGGAATCGTCAGAGACAAGAAAGGCAATCTGGCCGGTATCTGTAAAAAGGCCCTTGCATCGGATGCAGACGTAATCCTGGTCTCTGGTGGAAGCTCAGTAGGCCAACGGGACTTCACCCTGGAGACCTTCAGCCATATAGAAGGTTCAAGGCTTCTTACCCATGGCGTCTCGGTGCGCCCTGGTAAGCCAACCATAATTGCCGAGGTCGGTGGAAAGGCCCTGGTAGGACTGCCGGGGCATGCTGCCTCTGCCATGGTGGTCTTTTATCTCTTTGTATATCCCCTGTTGAGGCGGATGATGGGTTTCGTCTCGGACGATGACCTTTACCTGAAGAAGACACGGGCTGCCATATCCAGGAATATCGCATCATCCCCTGGCAAGGAAGAATATTTAAGGATAAGGATCAAAAAGACGGATAATGGTCCATTGGCCGAGCCTGTATTTGGAAAATCAGGGCTAATTACCCCGCTCGTAAAGGCAGATGGCCTTCTGGTGATTCCCCGTGATTCTGAGGGTATTTACGCAGGAGAAGAGGCTGATGTATTGTTGTTCCCGTAACCTGCCAGTTTATGGGCCGAATCCAAACCTTCATGCGGTCCATATCTTTGAGGCCGTATTCCAATGAAAACATGGCCCAATGGCAGGATTTATCTTTACGGTAATATCGACACAAAACACGTAAGGCCTCTTAAGGGATACTGAAGGTATGAGACGACGCAGGATTTATCTGAAAATGAAAGAACCGGAAGAGGCCCTCGATATCTTCTTGAGACACATCTCGCCAGAGACATTACTGTCTACAGAGAAGGTTGCCAGTAAGGAGGCGGCAGGCCGCGTGACTGCAAAGCCTGTCACCGCACTCTTGTCATCACCGACTTACCATTCGGCCGCCATGGATGGATATGCCGTAAGGGCAAGGGATACCTTCGGTGCCTCGGAGCACAGGCCCTTTTCCCTGGAAACAGGAAGGCAGGCTTGGCCTGTCAATACCGGGCAGGTCATGCCTGCCGGTACCGACGCTGTCATCATGATCGAGGACGTTTTTCATGTCAGCAATGCCATGATAGAAATCATAGCCCCTGTCTTTCCCTGGCAAAACGTCCGCAAGGTAGGAGAGGATATAGTTGCTACAGAGCTGCTTTTGCCGGCCAACCATGTAATTTCACCCTATGACGTGGCAGCTCTGGTTACAGGCGGTGTACTGGATCTGCTCGTATGGGAGAAACCCAAGGTGGTCATCATACCCACAGGTTCCGAGCTGATACAGGCAGAAGATGTATTGATTTCAGGGAATAGCCTGGGTAAGACCATCGAATCCAACTCCGCCATGCTATCTGCCATGGCCGTCAATCATGGTGCTGAGGTATCCGTATGGGACATAGTTTCCGATGACATCAGGCTTATCAAGGATACCCTTCAAAGGGCAATTGATTCAGATGCCCACTTGATAGTATTGAATGCCGGCTCTTCCGCAGGCAGTGCCGATTATACCGTCCATACCATCGAAAAGCTTGGCGATCTTCTGGTACATGGCATAACGATGATGCCCGGAAAACCTACGGCGCTGGGTATAATCAAAGGCAAGCCTGTCATAGGAAATCCAGGTTATCCGGTTTCGTCAGCCCTCTCCTTTGAAAGGTTTGTGCTCCCTGCTCTGAACAAACTCCAGTTCAAAACGCCTCCTAAGAGACAAAGGATAGAGGCAATCGTTGGAAGGAATATACCTTCGAGATCCGGCCTCAGGGAATTCCGGAGGGTTATCGCTGGGAAGGTAGAAGATAAATTCATCGCTGTACCCTTGAGAAAGGGGGCTGGCAGTATAACGACCCTTACCAGGGCCAATGCCATGATCGAGATACCTGAAAATGCGGAAGGGGTGGAAGAGGGTACAAGGGCCATGATTGAACTCTTGCGGGAAGAGGAGGATATATCCAGGACGTTGTTGTGTATAGGAAGCCACGACCTGGCACTGGATATCCTCAAGGACATGCTCCAACGCAGGCATCCGGCCTTTTATCTCTATTCCAACCACGTTGGAAGTCTCGGCGGGCTTATGGCAATCAAGAAAGGCCTGGCACATATGGCAGGTACCCATCTCCTTGACCCGACATCGGGCGAATACAACATGAGTTATGTAAAGCGCTATCTTGCCGATGTGCCTGTGGCCCTGGTAACTCTGACCCACAGGCAGCAGGGTTTAATGGTACTGCCTGGTAACCCCAAAGGCATAGCAGGGATTGAGGATCTGGCACGCCGTGATGTCACATTTATAAATCGACAGTCAGGTTCAGGAACCAGGGTTCTCCTGGACTATCATCTTGACAAGGCTGGGATAGATCCTGACCAGATACATGGCTATCAGGATGAGGAATATACCCACATGGCAGTAGCTGTAGACATCTTGAGTAACAAGGCCGACACAGGGCTTGGTATACTTTCAGCCGCAAGGGCGCTGGGCCTTGAATTCATACCCCTGGCAGAGGAACGATATGATCTGGCAGTACCAATGGTACAGATGGGGCATCCTGGAGTGAAGGCCCTGCTAGAAATAATAAGTTCCCAGGACTTCAGATCGAAAATCGAAGGACTAGGAGGATACAGTACCCGTAAGACAGGAAGGATTATAAGGCCTTGAGACAAGCCCTTGCATAGCTCAGGTTGAGGGGTCTTACCTTACGATAATCCTCTCCGGTGCATGGAACACGTTTACCCTATCCGGCCTGGCGTATCCTATCAGTGTTACACCCGCCCTTCTCGCTATAGCAAGTCCGAGAGAAGACGGCGCAGTGCGCGACATGATTACAGGAATCCCGATTCTTGCACATTTAAGTACCATGTCTGAGGTAAGCCTTCCGGTGGTATACACAGCCCCTTTGGGAGTGAATTTTCCAAGCAATATCGCTCCGATAATCTTATCTACAGCATTATGCCTGCCTACGTCGTCATAGCACGCCTTGAGTTCTCCGTCCGACCAGAAGCCGCATGCATGCACGCAGTGTGTCTTCTTTTGCATGTCAGAGTGTCGGAGTACGGACATTATAAAGTCCCTTATGTCCGGGAAATCGATTTGGTATTCTGCAGGTTCGTCAAAGGCCCCTTCAAGCATTTGCCTCGAGATCTTCCCTGTGCCACCGCATCCTGACGTGATAATTACCTCCTTAGGGCCGCTTTGTTCCACGTCGGCATAGACGGATATGCGGCCTTGCGGGCAGACATACACCTCCTTCACCTCCTCTGGTCTAGATATGTATCCCTGTCCAAACAGGAATCCCACACCAAATTCCTCCAGCGCCACGGGCAATACCATTGATGAGCCGATCACTTCGTCGTTCAATGCAACCTTGTAGGGTACCTCCATGGCAAGACTTTCCTGGCGCATACTTATCCCAGTAGTGCTAAGTATAAAGGTGTCCGATTTGATATTCAAACGATTCATGCCTTGAGAAGGGTCCATATGCCTATGCCGATAAAGCCCATGCCTGCAATATAATGGAGATGCCTCTCGCTTATATATTGGGAAACGAGGCTTCCTACCAATACACCAATACCCGATGCAAGGATCAACGCCAGTGAGGCACCAATAAATATTGTAAGTTTGCTGGCATCCCTGTCAGCTGCAAAGAGTATCGTGGCCAATTGGGTTTTGTCGCCAAGTTCAGCAATAAATACTACGGTAAAAACGGTAAAAAGTACTTTATATTCCAATTCACTTCCTCTTGTTTTATCCGGAAGTCTTTCCGTAGGCCTGTGCCTAGCCATATTCCGACATCTATATATGAATTCAAGGAATGATTAGACCCGCTTGGTGATCAACCAATAGGTGATACCCAGTGAAAGTACCACTGCAGCAGTACCATAAACGTACGGTGGGGTTATTTCACTGAAGTCAAAGATGATAACCTTCCTGGCTATAGCCATCAATGCAGTGCCGACAACCAATCGTACAGGGATTATATTGGTGCTCAGGTACATCCTTATATTTATAAATATCTCTATAGCGATGAGTACGGCCAGGAATGCCCCAAAAGTAGCTAATATATCACTTATTTTCAGCAACAGAAAAGGTGGTTCTGTAAGACGTTGATACAATATGTAGATTACATCACCAATCCCCCATACGATTACGACCACCATCAAAATGGCAAGGATCCTTACTGCAAATTGAATGATTCGGTGGAGAATACGGATGGTGGAATCCTCATGCTCCAGGTGAAGCTCATGGCCAGGTTCGTGAAGTTGCAGATTGTTTTTCCCATCAGTCATGAATCTTTTCTCCATACCAGTTATTGTTTTCGAAAGACAGCGGTTTTTTTTCAAACATGGCCATGTTATCCACAATAATAGCTCTAACTCAAGTCCTTTCACGATCTGTCCGAAAAAACAATTAAGAAGGCCTTGGTGTGTCCGCTCTTTTTTGCCGTAGAGGTCCTTAAAACCGGGGGGAGAAGATATCCCAAGAATTTTTTCAGGAAAAAACAATGATAAAAAATTACCTGCCTGGAATCTATCCCAGGCCCGGAAGGGATTCTAATATACGTACCTCTGGTCGCACGGAGGCTACCGGATTATCCGATCCAGCTATACCCGTATTTAAGCCCGGTGATATAATTGAAGGGCTCATCTTGAAGGCCCAGGGCTCAATCTATACGATCGATACCGGCATGGGGGAGATCCTTGCAAAGAGTGAAAGATCTCTCGAACCTGGAAGCCTCATTAAACTCCAGGTCCTGGATGACAGGATACCAGCATCCGTCAAGCTTATCCAGGAAGTGTCTTCAGGATCGTCGACCCTTCAAAAGGCTGCAAAGGACTTCCTGGCCCTCAGATCAAACCTGTCCAATCTGCCAAGGCTGGTTCAAGATCCAATGGGAGCATCATCCAGGGCATTTCCCGAGATAGATTATCCTTCCGGTTTGCCCCACGGATTTTCAGATCTTGCCAGGGCATTTGTACAGGGAGGTGATCCTGAGCCTGAAAAACTGAGGCTGCTCATGGGGCTGATTTCTTTTGATCCTTCATCAAAGATCCCTACCTTTCCCTTGAAACAAATCCTCATGGGGGCCTCTGAATCTCCACCCCTGTCAGATATGACTGGATGGATCGATACCAAGCCAGGAATCCTGGTACAGAAACATACAGAAACATCCCAGGGGCAGGTGCATATTTCGAGAGCCATCCAAGACGGTCCACTTCGAGATGATCCGGTTATTGGACAGATTGATTTTAAGGAAACGATTACCAAAGATTCGTTGTCTTCGGGTAAGGTCACAGTGCAACCAGGAAAGGCTGGCCCGGATACCTCAAATATATCCCGGAAAATCGATATGCCAAATTCCCAAGGGGCCAAGGCACATGGAAATTTTTGGAAGGCAGACGGTTCCAGACCCATGACCTATGAGACACAAGAAAGTAATGGATCAAGGCCTGCGACCGGATCAGATGAAGGGTCTTGGGTGCAGAGGACGACAGGGCCAATGCCTAGCTTCGATACAGGAGATACGTCCACACCTTCAAGGACAGACGTGCCCACACCAGGACCTGGCAAGTCATTCATTCCATTTGAAAAGATCGATCAAGGCCTTGAGATCATTACCAAGCAGCATACTGGATGGAGCGTTTTTGAGGGACAGCCATCGGATACAAGGGCTAGACAGCCCGAAGCTCGTTCGACAGGGGAACATCCGATTCAAGGTAAGGCAATGCCGTCAATTGATAGTCCAAGGAAGATATCTAACACCTTTGAAGGCAAGGATGACATTTCCCATTCCCCGAAAGGAACCAGCAGTAATGACCATGTATCCAGGCTTCATGCGGCCCGTACACCCGAAACTGTCCCTCAGGATATAAAGATACGTCATAGGGATAGGTTGCATTTTCACGGTAAGGAGGTCGGTATTGAAATTACAGACAGGATTACTGCCCATGATGATAGTCAAAAACAGGATGGAGCAGCTAGCCTGCGTACGATCGATGAAAGGTTAGAAAGTCACCAAAGGAATACCGTGCCATCCTGGGTCGAGCATTTTGTCAATCATGTAGAATCAATCCACAACCTGCGGCACCTGTACCAGAAGGAGCTGAATCTGGCGTTGGTTCTCATTCCCTTTATATTTGAGAACGGACAGGGAACAGGACATTGGGCCGTGTGGGGCGAAGAGGACAAAGGACAACATGGGAAACGATCTTCTGGTTACCATCTTGCTTTTGACCTGGATCTAAATAATCTGGTACCGGTAAAGATACACATTTTCCTCAGATCGAAAAGGCTCGATATTTATATGGGTGCCGCTTCAGAGGGGCTTACAATCCTACGCCAGGGTTTTTTTGAATTGAAGCAATCGCTCCAGAGACTTGGGTACCAGGTAGAACTTACAGAGGTGTTCACAATAGAAGGTGCTGGACAACCGTTGTTGCCAGGGATGGAGGTCCACGATGTGCTAAACCCCAAGGGCTCTTGCCACTTCGTAACATGAGCGGGACGGAAAAGGGTCGGAAGAAAGCCATAGCCCTGCGCTACCAGAAAGGCAAGAATTCCGCTCCCAGGGTAACCGCAAAGGGGGAGGGCGCAGTGGCGGAAAAGATCCTCCAGATAGCGAAGAAGGCCGGTGTTTCCATAAAGAAAGACAATGACCTGGTTGAGGTGCTTTCCAGGCTGGACCTCAATGCGGAAATCCCCCCTGATACCTATGCCATAGTAGCGGAAATCCTTGCCTGGGTGTATCGCATGAATCAATCCAGTAAGGGTTGATCTAGCTATTTGAGATATTTCAAGGGTTATTTCTTGAGTGTAAAGAAGCCTTGGATACGAGTCAATTTTTAAAGATGTCCAGGAAGTGCTACATATTGATAAAATTACAAAATCCCTTCTCTTACCAATCTTGCGAAGTGTTCAAAACTTCTATCGTATGTCCTTTCTGCTTCATCAGGAAAACAACATGCTGGAAGTTGACGCATTTTCAGATGATATTTTATGCATTCACAACATATTCCCTTTCTTGGACATGGTTCATATGAACAGTTACAATTGATCTTGTTTTTATCTCGTTGACACTCCATAACAATTTATTCCTTATGTTAATCAATAAGTTTTATGAACAGCTGTCATGGATTTGTGTTTAAAATACATTCTAACTACTTAGTAGTTAATCATATATCCAATTCTTCCACTTCTAGAGCATGTGATTGTATAAACTCCCTTCTTGGTTCAATTTTTTCTCCCATAAGTGTGGTAAATAGTGTTTCAGCTTCATCTACATCATGTATGGTTACTTGTAGAAGAGTACGTTTTTCAGGATTCATGGTTGTTTCCCAAAGTTGATCAGGATTCATTTCTCCTAATCCTTTATATCTTTGTAGAGTTATTCCCTTTTTTCCTTCGCTTCTGAAAAATTCTAATATTTCTTCTATAGAGGAAGTTATCTTAACAATACGATCATCAATTGATATCTCTATCTTTTTATAAGCTATATCTTGTACTTTTTTATAAGCCTTTAATACGAAACGATATTCAGGCATATCTACTATATCTGGACCAATGTTTGCAGAAAGATATGCCAGGTCTTTTACGCCTACAGTGAAACCGTAACCAGATCCATTAGATGGATAGGATTTTATCTTGCCTACAGAAAAGTTATTTTCTCTTAGTTTATCTGCCAATTTTTTTACAAAATCCTGATCCAAGAACTGATCTGCGCTTTTAACCCCTTCAGACAAGAGTATTCTTGTAAGTTCTTTCCATATCCCTTTCCTTGCCACTTTTTCACAGGCCTCTTCATAAGTAGACAAATCAGTAAGTAGCTTCTGGAGCTTTTCACCAGAAATTGAATAATCCCAACCTTCAGGCCTTAGTGATGCCTTCTTTGTCGCTCTATTGAACAGGAACTTATCCATTTCCTCATCATCCTTCAGGAATAATTCCCTCTTCTTCCCAAAGGCTACTCTGTACAGGGGGGGTTGAGCCACATACAGCATTCCTGATTCTATTAATACGGTCATCTGTCTATAAAAAAATGTCAATAGAAGGGTCCTGATGTGGGCCCCGTCAACATCGGCATCGGTCATTATTATGATCTTATGATAACGCACCCTTGATGGATCAAAATCCTCGGCACCTATGCCGGTACCCAACGCAGCTATCAGGTTTCTTATCTCTTCACTTGCCAACATCTTGTCAAATCTCGCCTTTTCGACATTCATAATCTTTCCACGCAATGGGAGGATTGCCTGAAAGCCAGAGTCGCGACCAGTATCGGCAGATCCACCGGCCGA
>JAJRZR010000021.1 GCA_024275145.1 Deltaproteobacteria bacterium
ATCTGTCAGAGGGACGAGAACGAGCTTCAAGTGGCCCTTGCCTACCACTGATGCCCCCCTGAGCGAGAAATCCTGAATAGCAAATACAGGCGCCTGGTAACCCGCACCAAAGGGCTCCAGGATCTCGAACAGGTTGGCCACTGCTGGATCTGCAAACTCACACAGGCTTGCATGGCCGTCCACCCTGAGCGTTGGTCTGACATCCCGCGCCTTCAACATGAAGGCTACGGTCTTATCCAGGGCCTCGGCGAACGCCTCAAGATTCTTCATTGTCAACCTCATACCGGCCGCAGCCTTGTGTCCCCCAAACCTGTCCAGATACCCGGCGCAGGTCGAAAGTATCTCATACAGATTGAGCCCCTCGGGGCACCTTCCAGAACCAATGGCCATCTCTCCGTCTGCTTCAAGGAGTATCACCGGGCGTCCAACTTGATCCATTATCTTTGAGGCCACGATGCCCACGATCCCGCGTTTCCAATTCGGGCTGCACAGGACATAACCTGCACGATCCCCCATCTCCCCGATAAGGGACAGGGCATCCCGGAGAATCATCCTCTCCTGGACCTGTCGTTCCTGGTTGAGGCGGTGCAGACTTCGAGCCAATGCCACGGCCTTGCCGGTATCATCCGTGGCAAGAAGCTCAAAGGCCTCCCGGGCATGCGCCATCCTCCCTGCCGCGTTGACCCTGGGCCCCAGCCTGAAAGCCAGATCTGTCGCACTTACATCTTGCCCGACCCCGGAGACCTCCTTGAGAGCAGCCATACCGGGCCTGGAGCCATGGCTGATGACCTCCAATCCCACCCTCACAAGGGTCCTGTTGTCTCCAAGCAACGGAACCATGTCCGTTACGGTGCCAAGGGCTACCAGATCAAGGTAGGCCTTCAGGTTCGGGGGAGATCCATTGGACCAATGGCCCAGCTCGTGCAACCTGGTTCTCAGTGCCCTGACCAGGTAGAAGGCAACCCCTACGCCTGCCAGGTCCTTGAAAGGAAAGAGGCACCCTGGCCTCTTTGGATTGATCAAGGCATCACAACACGGAAGGGTCTCAGGGGGTTCATGGTGGTCAGTTATTATGACATCCATCCCGATGGACCTTGCAAACCCGACCTCATCAACATTGGCGACCCCGCAGTCGACGGTAACCAAAAGCTGGCAGTCCCTGGCATCGAGAAATCTTATGGCCTCCCTGTTAAGGCCGTATCCCTCGGATTCCCTGTGCGGAATATATACCATCGTCTCAAGGCCAACCTCTTTGAGAAACCTGGAGAGCACTACGCTGGATGTTACCCCGTCGGCATCGTAATCCCCAAAGACCGCTATCTTTTCCCCCCTGGAAACCGCCTTTACCAGTCTGGAAACCGCCTTGTCCATATCCTTCATGGCCCAGGGATCACCCAGGCAGGCCAGGGATGGCGACATGTGCCTCATCGCCTCCTCCGGCGATCTCATCCCCCTCTGGTACAAAAAGGTAGCTATACTAAGGGGTAGACCTGTCTTAGAAACAAAATCGTCAAAGGCCCCGGAATCAATACCTTCGAAGGCCCACGCCTGGTTGAGAATAACGGATGACATGGGAATCAAACCTAATAAGGCCTCTTTTGGCTGTCAATTTTATCCAAGCTTGTGGCCTACATCATTAGGGCGTTGCTCCCAGCCTGAGCCTCCATTCCCGTGGATACCTGTACAAAAGAACGTGCAGGCATGGAAGTTTTGTCCCCATGTTGTTATTATTTCTGCAAGGCCCCCGGGAAACCCTTATTGCCTGACAAGGGTTCCCCCCAACGGACAAATTTTGTCGATGGCAAGACCCAGGTATCGGAAAGGAATAGTTGTGTTTGGATGACTACATCGTACGTATAAATCCAGGTTCCGTCTATCTCCTGAAATTCATCCTGGAGGGATATGACAACCTGTTCATTACGACTACCCTGGACAAGGCAACAGGACTTGTGTGTATAAAGAGGGCACCCGGCATGAAAGGCATGCTGCAACGGATCCTTTCCCAAATCGAAAAACAGATAGGATTGGATTGCTTCAAGGGATAATGAAGATACCGGCCATTTTCATCCTGTCTGGAGCAATGTTTCTTCTGTTCCTTGTTGCTCCTGGCCCTTCCCTGGCATCATCGACGGGAATCAGCGTATCGGGGAAAGCCATTTCCCTGGATAGCTGCATAGACCTTGCCATGAAGCGTAATCTCAAATTGCTCCAGAAGGCGATCGAGGAAAAGAGCGCTAGCATACATAAAAAAATCGCCATGAAGGACCTGTTGCCAATGCTTTCTACCGAGTATGGTTATACGGGCAGAAGGGATGCCAACACCATCTCCATTTTTGGCAGGAGGACCAGAATCAGCGCCCATGACAACTACGAGTGGCGCCTCACACTGTCCCAACCCCTGTTTCAGGGTGGTACCCTTTGGAATCTCTACAAGGCAGCAAAATTCGACAAGGACATCTCTGGAATCCTGTTGAGGCAGGCGCAAAACGACCTGGCGCGCCAGGTAAAGGAGACCTATTTCACAATCCTTGAAAACCAGGCACTAAAGGATGAGGCAGAGGCGGCGCTCAGACGTCTTGAATCCCATCTCGAAGATGCCAAGGAATTCTACACAGCAGGGCTTGTATCGCGTACAGACCTCCTACAGAGCAAGGTAGAGTTGGCGCAGGCCAGGGAAAACCTCATCCGAATCCGCCACGACCTGGAAATATCAAAGGAACACCTTAACCTGTTGGTGCACATGGCACTTGATCAGCCACTGGTGCTTACCACAAGACTCAGATTCGAACCGCTTACCAGCGACATCTCGAAACTCTTTGATCATGCATTAAAAAACAGGCCGGAAATCAACGCCGCAAGACTTGCTGTCCAAAAGGCGGCGTGTATGGTCAAGGCAGCCAAGGGTGGCTACTTTCCAAAGGTGGATTTGACCGCCTCGTATATAAAGCAGGGAATCACACCAGATGTCTCTGACAATCCATTTGGTGATCATGATATGGCCCAGGTTATGATCACCGCAAAATGGGAACTATGGTCCTGGGGTCAGACCCGAGACAGAATCGATATATCACGGCTTCGGCTTAAAAGGGCGAAAGCAGCCCTCAATGACCTGATAGATACTGCAAAGTTCGAGGTAAGGCAGGCATTTCTCCAGGTCAAGGATGCCGAGGAGAAGGTAAGGGTGGCACGCGCTGCCCTTGAACATGCAAGGGAAAACTTTGAGCTTAACAGGGAAAGATACAGACAACGGATCGCCAGCTCCACCGATGTCCTTGATGCACAGGCGCTGCTTACACGGTCCAAGTCCAATTATCTTGCGGCGATCACGCATCACCTGATAGCCAAAGCGGACCTTACCTATGCCCTTGGAGAAAGATAGAAAAGAAATAATATAAGAAAGAGATCCCCTTAAGAAAACGGCTGCTTTGTCCGGCAAAGGCATTGAAGAGGCAAAAGCCACCGGCAAAAAAACCGATTCTTTCAGGGGGCTCATAACCGTAAGCCCAGAGGATGAAACAATGACGATAAAGACCGTTTCCACCATCCCGTTTACTGACCAGAAGCCTGGCACCTCAGGACTGAGGAAGAAGGTCTCCATCTTCAAGCAACCCAACTACCTGGAAAACTTCATCCAATCCATTTTCAATTGTCTCGGAGAGCTTAATGGAAAGACACTGGTATTTGGAGGAGATGGGCGCTATCACAACAAGGAGGCATTGCAGGTAATCCTAAAGATGGCCGCTGCCAATGGCCTCTCGAAGGCATTGGTGGGACAGGGCGGCATCCTGTCCACACCTGCGACATCCTGCATCATCAGAAAATATCACCTGCAGGGAGGTATAATACTGTCTGCCAGCCACAATCCAGGGGGACCTGAAGGGGACTTCGGGGTCAAGTTCAATGTAGAAAACGGTGGCCCTGCCCCGGAGAAGATCACAACCGCCTTCTATGAACGCAGCCTTTCCATAGAAAACTACAAGATTGTGGAGGCCCCGGATATCGATCTTGACACGTTGGGCCTCTCAAGGCTTGGGGATATGGATGTAGAGATCATAGATCCTGTCTCCGACTACGTAGAGCTAATGGAAATTCTGTTCGACTTCAACAAGCTAGAAAGGCTCTTCTCCTCTGGGGAGTTCAGTATGGTCTATGATGGCATGCATGCGGTCACCGGGCCATATGCCAAGGCGATCCTCATAGATCGGCTGGGTGCACCGGAAGGCACAGTAATCCACGGTAAACCACTGCCCGATTTCGGGGGCCTTCACCCGGATCCCAACCTGAAATATGCCAGGGAACTGGTGGAAATCATGGATTCCGAGGTGGCCCCTGACTTCGGCGCGGCCTCCGATGGTGACGGAGACCGTAACATGATACTGGGCAAACGATTCTTTGTGACCCCAAGTGACAGTCTGGCCATATTGGCATCAAAGGCGGACGAAATACCAGGCTACAGTGCCGGCCTCAAGGGTGTTGCCCGCTCCATGCCCACCAGCAGGGCCGTGGACAAGGTGGCACGGCACCTTGGTATAGATTGTTATGAAACGCCAACCGGATGGAAATTTTTTGGGAACCTGCTAGACGCAGGACGGGCCACCTTGTGCGGGGAAGAAAGCTTCGGCACTGGTTCCGATCACATAAGGGAAAAGGATGGTTTGTGGGCCGTACTGTTCTGGCTAAGCATCCTGGCGGAAGAAAGGTCATCGGTAGAGGAGATAGTAAGAAATCATTGGAGGAAGTTTGGAAGGCACTTTTACTCCCGACATGACTACGAGGCCGTGGATACCCAAAAGGCACATGAGCTCATTGACCACTTGAGACAACAGCTCCCGGATTTGAGGGGACGGCATTTTGGAAATCTCTGTGTAAGGAATGCCGACGACTTTGAGTATTCGGACCCTGTAGACGGAAGCGTGTCCCATCATCAAGGCATCAGAATATTTTTTGAAGATGATGCAAGGATTGTCTATCGTCTCTCAGGCACCGGGACCCAGGGGGCAACCCTAAGGGTCTATCTGGAAAAATTCGAGGCCGATCCTGAAAAGCAGGGCCAAGAGACCCAGGAGGCTCTTGCAGAATTGATTAAGACCGCAAATGAGATCGCCAGGATAAGATTCTTTACAGGAAGAGACAATCCGAGTGTGATTACATGACCCATGTCCCAAACCTTCGTGTGGCCCGCACTTCGACGCGCGCCCCAGGGCATGAAAACACGGCCTAAGGGTATGGAAGAGATGCATTTCCAGGTAGGGCTATTAAAAGGAAAGATACAACGACAACGCCATCGGAGGATACCGATCATGATCGGAGGCGCTTGGACAGTAGCAGGCGAACATGATCTTCAGTCCCGGGTTATCGACCGAATTCAGCCATTATAGCATCGATATCCACCTCTTCCTGATCCGTGGTGGTGTCCTCATCCTGGCCGTTTGCCTCTACCAGAGCATCTATATCCGTCTGAACATCCCCACTGGTATCCCCATCCCTCGGAAACAGCCGTATGAACTCGGTCTGTTCCATGTTCATTTCCACATAGAAGGGATTATGCTCCTGTGTCTTAAAGGAAAGCCGCCTGCACTGGGGCCGTTCAAGCATAGTGGCCACGGACAGCGTTATAGCCGTGGATATGGTTATCGCCTTGGGTTGATTGTTTTCGGCAGTAAGCCCATATTCATTTTCCACCATATGGCGTGCCTTTCCAACTATCTGGTTGATGATCTCCCCGGTACAGTTGACCACTTCGTCGGATGTAAAATCTGAAGCAAGTTCTTCTTCAGGAAATCCCATGGCCTTCATGGATCTTTTATAGATTTCGAGAGCTGCCGCACCGGAAAGGTTCATTATGAAAAGCCCTGTATAATCCCCACTAAACTGGACGAAACAACCTATATCGGGTTTAAGGCTTATGGAGGGAACCCTTTGAATAGTAGGTGAAAAGGTAATGACAGAAGATGTCGATGCCTGAAGAACATCCTTCACTGCATAACAGAATATTTTTGCCACCTCGTTAACGGTATTAAGCTTTTTGATTGCCATATAAATATGCCTCCAGATTTTCATGCGGCGCAGTTCCATGTGCCGCTTCCCTGAGCATGAAAATAGAGCCCTGGGGAATGACCTGTTCTGCTAGGGAGTAAGGCATTTAGGAGACGAAAAAAACATCTTAAATCGCCTGGCTTGACGCAACTTCCGACCCTTCCTGGCCAGAGGCAGGTGTCTGGTCAACCAGTGCGTTCACGCGTCCCGGGGCAGGATGTTTCTTCATGACAGATCAGTTAGAATCCGGGGATTCGTCCAGGCAATAGGCTGACGAATCATCCTGATGCCACTTGCGTCTCTCCTTGACATATCCATATAGGAACACCGCTGTTGCCCCGGCTGCAAGCCCTATAAAACCGGCAAAAAGGCCCAACGATCCATCCAGGTTTTCTTCCACTGGCTCAAGCTCTTTATGACAGTATCGGCATATAAGCGCCTTTTTCTTAACCCTTTCCTTGCAGTAGGGACAAATTCTGCCAAACATGGGTCATGCCTCCTTCTTATTTTAAAAAAGATAAGGGGGGTACCTGGGTATGGCACCCGTGCAGCCTATATCATCCCTTGGACGAGCGTTTGAAAAGTATCTTGGCCAAATAATTCAAGGAACCATCGTCTTGAAGGGCAAATTTCAATGGATACACCTCGACCCCCTTCTTCCTGGCAAGGTCTAGGGTATCGGAAAACAATCCATCCGTTTCCCTGTTCGGAGAAAAACAGTCAGCCTCTGCCCTTAGCACCAATATCATCACGGCGGCCCTTTGGCCTGCATCCTTGATCTCAATAAGCTCTCTGAGATGTTTCGTACCTCTGCTAGTCGGCGCGTCCGGGAACAGGGCAATCCCATGGCGAACCAATGTGCATCCCTTCACCTCAATCCAGACATCTTCATCTTCTACCGTGGTAATCAAGAAATCCAGGCGACTCCTGCCCCTTTTCACCTCTGCCCTTATCCTGCAGGCCTTACCAAACGGGCTCAAACCGGAAATTTTGAGGATCCTCTCGGCTATGGTGCGATGAAGCCCCGAATTGACCAATACCCAACCGGCCTCGGATCTGGCCGCAATAAGATCCCATGCCGTCTTTCTGCCAGGGGAACAGGCCGCACTCAGTAGGAGCCTGTTCCCAGGCAGTAACAGCTCCTCAAGCCTTCCCGGATCCCTTACGTGCACCTGCTGCAGGGTCCCGGCCCCTGGCCTGATCATCTTGACAGTGGCAAGGAAACGGTTTGGCCGATCAACGAACAGCGCCTCGGCATCCCACGCTATATCCATTACCTTGACCATCAAGGGGCCGCCATCTTCCTTGCCTCTGCCTCTGAAGGCCGAACATAGACGGGTTTCAGCGCGTTAAGATCATGGGCTCCGGTGCCATCACCATAGATTTCTTCCCCAAGGATACCGATTGTAGCGGCCCTTACGTGCGATAGATAAGCAGGTACGAAAAAGGCCTTGTCACCAAGGCATCTTTTCAACAGGCCTCCGTAGGGTATCAGGCCATCGCCCAATAGGAGCACCCTGTCACATGCAGGGATCAAGCCCGGCAGCTCTTCCGGCCTGAATGAGCCTTCTGGCAGGATTTTCTCAAAGAGAGAGATATCATCCTTCGAAGGCCTGTAGAACGCCGCATAGATTTGGGATTTTCTAGCGTCCAAAACCGGGCATACTACATCTCCAATACGAGGAGTAGTATGCCTGGCGAGGGCATCCAACGTAGGCACGCCCACGATGGGAATATCCAGGGCCATGGCGATTCCCTTTGCAGTGGCAAGACCGATACGTAGGCCGGTAAAACTTCCCGGGCC
>JAJRZR010000022.1 GCA_024275145.1 Deltaproteobacteria bacterium
AAGGTGCAAGCAAAATGCAATGAAGTTGTTCGGCATTTGAAGCCGCAAGGGGCTCGAAATTTTACCGAATCTGCCGCGTTATCAGGGACTGAAATACCTAAGTATGTCTGCGCCCCTGATATCTTGCATCTCCGGCAAATTTTCGAGCTGCATAATCTGGATTGATCCCCCCCTTTTCCTCGAAATTCCGATGATCCCCAGGCCCGAAAGGAGAAGCACCACAGCCGGAGGCAAAGGCACCGCGGTCTTCGTAAACGTGATATCATCCACGTAGAGCCTGTCACTGGTATCAAGGTCATAGTCCATGAGAGTGAAGGCAATTTCCGCATCCTGGTTGCTGTAGTTTCTGGCAAAATCTGTGATATCCACAAGCACATTGGTTCCTGCCAAAAGCTCACTATCCGTCACAGAGGAAAGAAGGTCTATGGTATCTGCGCCTGTACTATCTGAAAGGGTGGCGGAGATACCATCCTGGGCACTGGCCGATGGTACCCATTTTATCGAGAACGAAAGCTCCATCTTCTCCCCTGGGGCAAGAGAGTCCATGGTGAAGTCCTGAAAAAGGTCGTTTATCCAGTAGGTGGAATTAAGACCTTGCTCTGACTGGTTGTTTGGGGAGACCACCTGGTAAAGTGATGAGGTACCAGGGTCAACAACATGTGGCGTGGAAGAGTTGTCCGTTAGCTCACCTGACCAACCCTCATAGCCGTTTTCAAAATCTCCATTTTGAAAGAGTGATGCATGGGCATTTGGGATGTAAAGAAAACAGATCAACGCAAAAAACACCATCACCTTTTTCATTTAACTCCTCCTGTCTTTAAAAGTTTGGTTCATTGGTCGACTACTTTCGGAAAACTGTAGTCCAGGCTTATCCTTATAGTTAAAGCACATAGTGTGCCAATATATTTTATTGTTTTTATTAGATTTTTTTGTCATAGAAAAGAGAAGAAAATTTCGTAAACTTGAAAGGTTTACAAAATGGAATAATGTTTATGCGGGGGTAAGAGGTTTTTTTACCCTTAAACAAGGGATGAGGGATAATTTTTATTGAATTTTAATAGAAAAAAAATTCCCACAAAATGGAAATTTTTTTCGTAAACCCAATGTAAACCCTAAAAAATCGAGGGAAACGCGGGAGATAGACGGATTATTTGATGGACCCAGCAAAGATGAGTCCCTTCAATCCTAAGTGGCTTGGCTCCCTTGAGCAGTCCGCCAGAACCTGAATGTAGCGAGGGCGATGGGCAGCGGAACATCTCAATGATGGCCATAATCCCAGATTATGTACTTCAAATGCCTGAAAAGAAGATTTTGTCTGACTAATTCGATGGTTAACTGCAATTTATCCGACAAACCTATTCACCCAAAAGGGGCGACTTCATCCAGTTTTATATCCCAGGCATTTGAAGCCGCAAGGGGCTCGTAAGTTTACCGAATCTGCTTTGTTGTCGGGCAGTTGAAGTACCAAAGTACGCCTGCGTGCCCTCTGCCTCGCATCTTCGGCAAACTTGCGAGCTGCATAATCTGGGTTACAAGAGAGGTTTTGCCATGATCCACATGACCTGGTCTTGGACATACCCGCATGTTCATCAAAATAGGGCATTCGGAAAGGATTTTTTTGCCTGATAGCTGTGCCGCTGCATGGGAAAAATGCTCTATTAATTATTTCTTTTCGCCTATTCCTTTCGTTTTGCCCCTTTTGCTTTCGAAGAATCAGGCTGCATACCCCCTTATCAGATATCCATGGACATGAGGGATGTGGCCTTGGGCAGGATGTGTCCTTACGATAAAGGTAAAGAGGGTGAGGGGAATCGAACCTCCTCCCTGTTTACTAGACAGGGCCAACGGGTTTGCAGCCCGCGGGGCACACCAGTACCATCACCCCTGTATTCTCATTCCCCATCTCTATTCACCTCGTTCACTGGCAAGACTGCTACAGCGCATACCTTGTATTCGGGTGTGAGGGCGATTTCGTCCCTGCCAGGGCTAGTGAGTAAGTTGGTGAGGGGTTTGTCAAAATGGAAGGCCATGAAGACCGTGCCGGGCCGGCTCCGTTCCGTCACCCTAGCCCTGACCTCTACTTTCCCCCTACGGGAACGGACAATGACCATCTGGCCCTGCTCAATGCCCAGGCGTAAGGCGTCCCGCGGGTGGATCTCAACCGTCTCTTCGGGGACAAGCGTCAACAGGCCCTGACAACGCCTGGTCATGGAGCCATTGTTGTAATGGGCCAGTCTGCGCCCGGTTATCAGCACCAGGGGATAGTCTTCGTCAGGCGTTTCCAGGGTCCTTACATCGCTGAGCTCCGAGAACCTGCCCTTTCCCCTGGTAAAGGCATCCCGGTGAAGCAGCGGCGTGCCCGGATGGCCTTCATCCGGACAGGGCCAAATAAGGCCTTGGCCCCCAAGCCGCTCGTAGCCTATGCCCCCCATACTCGGGGTGCACCGGGCTATTTCCTCCATTATATCAGCGGGTCTCTCATAGGACATGGGGTAGCCCATGGCAGTGGACAGGCGGCAGATAATTTCCCAGTCTGGCAGGGCCTCGCCCGGGGGCGAAACTACCTTCCTGATACGCCGTACCCTTCGCTCGGCATTGGTAAACGTCCCGTCTTTTTCATAGAAACATGCAGCGGGAAAGACTACATGGGCCATTTTTGCCGTCTCCGTCATGAAGATGTCCTGTACAACCACAAATTCCATATTTTTGAAGGCATCACGGACTGCTTCTAAATCGGCCTGGGTGTGGAGGGGATCATCACCAATGCAATAAAGGCCCTTGAACCGGCCCTTTCTGGCCCGGTCGTACATCTCTTCCTCGGTGAGACCGGGAGAGGCGGGGAGTTCCACGCCCCAGGCCTCTTCCATCCTCTTCCGAACCGCCGGATCGTTGACGTCTTGGTATCCAGAAAATACGGAGGGAAGGGCCCCCATGTCACAGGAGCCCTGGACATTGTTTTGTCCCCTGAGGGGACAGATGCCGGCGCCTGGCCTGCCCACGTTTCCCGTGGCAAGTGCCAGATTTGCAAGTGCCATAACCCCTTGGGTTCCATTCCTGTACTCAGTCACCCCGAGACCATAGAGGATCATGCCTTTGTCAGTGCCGGCATAAAGGCGTGCCGCATCCCTTACAAGCGAGGGCGTGACCCCTGTAGCCGCCTCTACGGCCTCGGGGGGATAAGCCTTGATGTGCCTGCGAAGTTTTTCAACCCCCTCAGTCCTCTTTGCTATGAAGTCCTTGTCTTCTAGGCCTTCCTCCAGGATTACGTGGAGCAAGGCGTTTAGAAGCAGCACATTGGTCCCTGGCTTCAGGCGGAGCCATATATGGGCCAGGGCAGCCATCTCGGTCTTTCTGGGATCTATAACCACCAGCCTGGTTCCATTCCTTACGGCCCTCCTGATCTTCATGCCAACTACGGGATGGGCCTCGCTGGTGTTTGATCCGCAGATAAGCAGCACCTCTGCCTTTTCCACATCTTCAAAGGGATTGGTCGCTGCACCGCTGCCAAGGGCTATCCTTAGACCGCTGACCGACGGGGCATGGCAGACCCTGGCGCAATTATCCACGTTGTTGGTTCTTAGAACCACACGACAGAATTTTTGAGCGAGGTAGTTGGATTCGTTTTCGCAGCGTGACGATGTAATGACCCCAATACCATGGGCTCCTGAATCATCCCTGATACTTGCAAACCTCTCTGCAGCGAATGAGATAGCTTCCTCCCAGGAAGTCATGCGAAAAGGCTCATCCCGATTTTTGCGTACGAGCGGATGGGTGAGTCTGTCAGGATGACGGTAAAAATCAAAGCCGAATCTACCCTTTACACAGAGATCCCCATGATTGGGAGGCTGAGCTGGATCTGCCTTTATTTCAAGTAGCACCCCATGCTTGGCGTGGATATTTATGTTGCATCCGGTTCCACAATAGGTGCATACACTGTTTGTTATTTCTGACTCTCCCGGAAGGAGCGGGACATAGAGGCCCTTTTTAGTAAGTGCTCCGGTGGGGCAGGCATCCACGCATGTCCCACACGATACGCAACATTCCTTGATCGAGATGGATACACCCGCCAAGGTGCCCTTCTCTTCCTGGTAATCCAGGTCGAGGGCTGCAAATTCGCAGCTTCGTATGCACCGGTGGCAGGCCACACATTTGTTGGGATCAACCCTGATGAGTGGATGGCTTGAGTCCACAGGGGCCAGAAGCCGTTTTGGGGCACTTGATGCCTTGATTTTATAGTCCCTTGAAAGCCCCCTGTAAGCACATTTTGAGAGCCCGATGCATCCGCACTGTAGGCAGCGTCTTGCCTCCTGGATAGCTGCCTTTTCCATATAACCAAGTTCCACCTGGCCGAAATCCTGCAAGCGGGTGTCAGGCCGGCGTACCGGCATGGGTTCCCTCGGGCGCATGGAACAACCATCGAAGTTGCGCATGTCTACATTCTCGAACCGCCTGCCCCTGGTAAAGTTGAAGCGTCCATCTATCAGTTTGGGTTCCTTTCCGGTAAGGTCGCGGTGAATGGCCTCTGCCGCCCTACGGCCTGCATCCACGGCTTGGACCACGCTTCTCGGCCCGGAGACCGCATCCCCTCCGGCATAGATCCTGTCAAGGTTCGTTTTCATGGTGCTTGGATTTGACCTGATGGTCTTTTTGGGAGTAAGGCCAAGTCTGGCCTCTATTTCACCAAATTTTTTAAATGCTCCATCCCCTTGCTGGCCGAGCGCCCCTATGACACCGTCGCAGTCCATATAAAGGCGGGAGCCATTAGCGGGCACAAGACGTCTTATCCCCCTGGAATCCGGTTCCCCCAGGAGGGTCCTTGTCATCTCTACCTGGAATTTACCGCCATCGTTTTTTACAATGCGGACAGGCATTGCCATAAATAAAAATTGAACCCCCTCCTTCTCCGCTTCCTCCACGTCGCGTTGGTGTGCCGGCATCTCAAGCCGCATTCGCGAATATGTCAGGGTAACCTGGGCACCAAGACGTCTGGCGCACCGTGATGCCTCCACCGCTATCCTGCTTCCACCTATGACAAGGAGCCTTCTACCAGGGGATATCCTCTCTCCCCTTTTGATCCGTTTGAGGAAATCAAGTCCATCAACCGCCAGCTCTTCCCCCTCAATACCAAGAGGCCTTTGACTGGAAAGGCCCGTGGCTATGAAAACCCTATCAAATCCCCTGCCTTTATCCGCTCCCAGAAGCGATTTCAGGTCAAAATCCCTGCCCCAACGCATACCGGTTCGCACCTGGATACCCATGCGTAGGATTTTCTCTGTCTCTTCATCTACCTGCCTGTAAGGCAGTTTAAAATCTGGGATAACATGACGTGGAGCCCCGCCTACCCTTTTCTCCTCCTCGAATATGGTGACACTATGTCCCCATTTTCTTAGATAAAAGGCAGCAGTCAGCCCTGCAGGTCCTCCGCCGATGATTGCTATCCTATGGCCTGTATCCGGGGCCACTGGTTCAGCTATGGCTAGGCGGTCCTTTGTGTGCTCTACCACAAAACGTTTGAGATGATTTATGGAAACCGGTTCGTCTACCAGTACCCTGCGGCATCGGGACTCACAAAATCTCGGGCAGACCCTGCTGGTAATACCCGGAAGGGGGTTTCTTTCCTTTATCAGCCGGACAGCCGCCTCGAATTCACGGTGGGCAATTAAGTTGATATAGCCCTGGACGTTTATTCCCGCCGGGCAGGCAAGGTTACACGGGGCCTTGCAGTCGCCGTAGTGTATGGATGCAAGTTGTTCAAGGCGTTGCTGCCTGTATGCAAACAGGGCCGGTCCCTTTGTAACTACGGACATACCCTTCCTGACTATGGCCCGGCATGCCCTTACCTGTCTCCCGTCCACCTCCACCGTGCAGATACGGCAGGGCCTGGGCGGTTCATCCTCCTTCCCTGGAAGGTGGCATAGACGCGGTATATGTATGCCTGCCTCCTCTGCCGCCTTTAGCAACAAGGTCCCTTCGGGAGCAGTTATCCGCCTCCCATCGATAAGGACAGAGACAGGCCTGCTTTTATTTTTCATGGCAGCGCACCATCCCCCAGAGCCGCTTCAAGGGACCCGCTGCATTTTTCCTTGACGAGGTTAGTGATGATATCTCTGTCGAAATTTCGATTTTTTATCATCGCCTTAGAGGCATTTATAAGGCCGACTCGCACCTTCATGCCTCTGGCTGCATTGGCTGCCCTTGAAAGCAGTTCTCTTAAACGATAGGCATCCTTCCCTTCCGCCGTGCCCAATGGCCCCAGTTCAGTGATTTTTTGTGTAAATTCAGTAACAATCTTGACAAAATAGGGACCTTCTGCTGCCGATGCCCAGTCGACAAGAAAACGTTGTCTGTTCACTCCCAATCTTTCCAATGCCTCGTTTACCAGGGCGGCACTTACGAGTACGTGGTAGTTTCCATCCCGGTAATGGCATTCTCCTGGATGGCATCCGCCTACGAAGACACCGTCTGCACCTCTTGCCAGCCCTTCAAGCGGGAAGGATGGATCGAGCCGGCCTGTGCACATGATACGGATAACCCGCAGGTTCGGGGGATATTGATACCTGCCAACACCCGCGGAATCAGCTGCGGTATAGCAGCACCAGTTGCAGAGAAATCCCAGGATCCTGGGCTCATATCTATCGACTGCCATTTTTTTCATCTCCTTCAGCCAGCGCAAGGATTTGCGCCATGATTTCCTTGTAGGTAAAACGGCCCATGTCTATTGCCATTGTAGGACAGCGGGATGCGCAGATCCCACAGCCCTTACAGGAGGCAACTATTGTCTCTGCCCTTCGTCTTCTGTTCCTCTTGTGGAGACGGATTGCTTGGTATGGGCAGAACAGTTCGCAGGCACCGCATCCTATGCACTTTTCCTCGTCCACGCGGGAGACTACAGGCTCGGCTACGATGTACCCACGTGCCAAGGGTTGACAGGCCCTGGCCGCCGCTGACTGGGCCTGGGCAATGGATTCGTCGATGGACCTCGGGGAATGGGCAAGCCCGCAGACGTATACGCCGTCTACGGGCAGGTCTACTGGACGGAGCTTTACATGGGCCTCAAGAAAAAATCCTTCTTCCGTGACCGGTACCTTCAGCATACCGGCCAGCACATGGGAATCTTCCGGTACTATGCCTACGGACAGTACCAGCATTTCCGCTTTGAATTCAATATTCTCCCCCATGAGAGGGTCCCAGGCCCTCACCGTGAATGCATCGTTCTTCTCTTCCCCATGGTCCAGGATCCGTGGTGGTTTTTCAGGGGTATAACGCAGGAATATGACGCCCTTGTTCCGGGCCTCCTGATAATCGTCTTCCAGGAAACCGTAGGCCCGCATGTCACGGTAGAGAATAGTCACCATCAGGTCCGGGCGAAGCCTCTTTAGCCTGATGGCATTTTTGAGTGCCTGGGCGCAACATACCCTGCTGCAATAACTGAGGTCATCTCCCCTGGAACCAACGCATTGAATCATAACGATCTGCCTGATATTGGGCAGTAGGGGGGTTCTAGTGGCAAGTTTTGCCTCGAGATCCAATTGGGTTATCACCCTGGAGGATTTACCGTACAGGTATCGTCCAGTTGGGTTATACTGGCGCCCACCCGTAGCCAGTACCATCACACCGTGATTGACAAGCTCGATTCCCGAATCAGTGGTGACGGTAGAGGTGAAGCTTCCCACATAGCCAGATATCGACGAGACCTCAGCGCTCTTATGGATCCTTATGAGGGGATGTTTTTCCGCACGCCTTACAAGTGCAGCGATGTTTTTCCTGGGGTCTTGCCCATTTCTGTCGGCTGTGAGCCTTAGCGCTTGACCTCCCAACTCCTTCCTGCGCTCTACCAGCACGCATTCGTAACCCTGGTCCGCTATTGCCAGGGCCGCTGTAATACCTGCTACTCCGCCGCCTATCACGAGGGCGGATTTCGTGACTGGCAGGGTCTGCTCGGCAAGTGGAATCAGGTGCGCGGCCTTTGCCACTGCCATGCGCACAAGGTCCTTGGCTTTTTTAGTGGCCGCCTTTGGCTCGTTCATGTGGACCCATGAGCACTGGTCCCGGATATTGGCCATCTCAAAGAGTGAACGGTTCAACCCAGCCTCCCGGAGCGTGGCCTGGAAGAGAGGCTCATGGGTCCTGGGGGTGCATGCCGCCACAACGACCCTGTTCAGCTTGTACTTCTTTATGGCCTTGATCAGATTGGCCTGCGTGTCCTGGGAGCAGCTATAGAGATTGTCCGTTGCATATATGACCCCTGGAAGTGTGGCCGCGTATTCACGTACCGCGCCAACATCCACGGTACCACCGATATTTATTCCGCAGTGGCAGACGAAAACGC
>JAJRZR010000023.1 GCA_024275145.1 Deltaproteobacteria bacterium
AGACATACTTAGGTATTTCAGTCCCTGATAACGCGGCAGATTCGGTAAAATTTCGAGCCCCTTGCGGCTTCAAATGCCGAACAACTTCATTGCATTTTGCTTGCACCTTTTAGGTGGAAAAACGAAAACGGTTTCTTGCTTATAACATCTTGAAATTTAAAGAACAATATTTTTGTTCGGCATTTGAAGTGCATAATTTGGGATTATTGTTGGGCACATGGTGCCGCACCCCAAGGGCATGAAAACATGGCCTTATGTGCAGGGTGTATTTTAAGGCAGAACAAAATTCACATTATTCGGAGGATAAATTAAAAAATGGCTGTACCGAAGAGAAAAGTTTCAAGGTCCCGTAGGGGAAACAGGCGCTCACATGATGCACTCAAGGCACCAGGCCTTTCGACATGCCCCCAATGCGCCGAGCCCAAACCACCTCACAGGATCTGCCCGCACTGTGGCACCTATAAGGGCAGGGTGTTTACAGGAAAGGAAGAGATAGAGGCATAATGCACGTAGCAGTAGACGCCATGGGGGGCGACCGGGGCGCGGTCATTGCGGTAAAAGGGGCGATTGCCGCGGCAAGGAACAGTGGCGTTGAAATCGCACTGGTAGGTCGTGAAGATCTTCTAGTCAGCGAGATAAAAAAATTGGGCGGTAAGGGGCTGCCAATCAAGGTATACCCGGCGAGTCAGATCGTTGGAATGAGTGAATCGCCGGCCGAAAGTCTTAGGAAGAAGAAGGATTCCTCGATCAGGGTTGCATTCGAACTGGTGAAGAGGGGAGAGGTCGAGGCCGTGGTGAGCGCTGGCAACTCTGGTGCTACCTTGGCAACCGCCATGATTGTCCTGGGAAGGATTAAGGGGGTCAGGCCTGCCATAGCCACCTTGATACCCACATTGAAGGAACCTGCCGTACTGATAGACGTGGGCGCCAATGTGGATTGTAAGCCTCATCACCTCTTACAATTTGGCATAATGGGCTCCATCTTCTCGAAGGAGTTTCTTGACAGGCAAAATCCGCGGGTGGGGCTGTTGAGCATAGGCGAGGAAGATACCAAGGGTAATCAACAGGTAAAAAAGGCCTACGATCTCCTTGCGGCCAGTGATATCAACTTCGTTGGCAACGTGGAAGGCCGGGATGTGTTCAAGGGTGATGTGGACATAATCGTCTGCGATGGCTTTGTCGGAAATATTTGCCTCAAGTTGAGCGAAGGGCTTGCGGAGGCAGTTATCACCATGCTGAAGACCGAGATCGAAGGTAATCTGGTCGCAAGCATGGGCTATACCTTGGCCAGATCCGCCTTCAAAAGGTTCAAAAAAAGGGTTGATTATTCAGAGTATGGTGGTGCCCCCCTCTTGGGGATCAAGGGCATAGCAATAATCTGCCATGGCCGTTCAGGCCCCAAGGCCATGAAGAATGCCATAGAAGCCGCCCATCGTCTGTCATCCCTTGAAATCGCTACGAAGTTAGCTGATTCCATCTCAAAAAGAAGCGATATCCTTAAGATCGCTTGAGCTTCCAGGAACGAATGCCAATTAAGACCATCATAATCGGTACGGGTTCCCATGTACCCAGCCAGGTTGTCACGAACAAGGACCTCGAGGCAAGGGTTGATACCACCGATCAGTGGATTCGAACACGTACCGGCATCGTGCAGAGGCATATTGCCAGCGATCAGGAGCCAAACTCCTTCCTTGCCAGCCAGGCCGCCAGGAAGGCACTTGATATGGCAGGGGTGGAACCGGGAGAATTGGATCTGATCATCGTCGGAACCCTTACGCCGGACATGCCCATGCCCTCAGTGGCCTGTCTGGTACAGAAGGAGCTGGGGGCTATGCGTGCCGGGGCCTTCGATCTTTCTGCAACATGCTCCGGCTTCTTGTATAGCCTTTCGGTCGCGGACAAGTTCGTCCGCTCAAACCCCGCTTCTAAGATACTGGTCGTGGGCAGCGAGGTGCTGTCCAGGAGGACCAACTGGGAAGACAGAAGTACCTGCATTCTGTTCGGTGACGGTGCCGGGGCAGCGGTGGTGACCGGTACCAGTGAAGACCGTGGCATAGAGTCCACGCACCTGCACGCCGACGGTTCGCTCTGGGAGCTATTGACCATTCGTGGGCTGGGTACCGCTCACCCGGTAACCCAGGAGATCCTGGATAAGGGTTGGCAATATATCCAAATGCAGGGACGCGAGGTGTTCAAGCATGCAGTCCGTGCGCTGGAGGCGGTGACCGGGGAGGCGCTGAAGGCCAACGGATGGAACGGACATGATGTGGACCTGCTCATTTCTCATCAGGCCAACATGAGGATACTTGATTTCCTGAGGGAAAGACTTGGACTCGACCGGGAGAAAGTCTTTATCAATATCCACAAGTATGGTAATACCTCAGCGGCCAGTGTGCCTATTGCCCTGGACGAAGCGAACCGTTCTGGACGCCTTAAGCCTGGGATGAAGATCCTTATGGTTTCCTTCGGTGGCGGGTTTACCTGGGGCGCGGTAGCCATGCGCTGGTAATACAGAGGTAATAAAGAGGGGAAATTTATGACCAAAGTCAATTACTTTTTGACTGAAGAGCAGCAGATGATCGTTGAGCTGACTAGGCAGATCGCCGAAGAAAAGATCATCCCGGTCCGGGCTGAATTGGACGAAACTGAGGAATTCCCCTGGGGAATCATGAAGGATCTTGCCCAGGCCGATCTCTTTGGGCTTTATATCCCGGAGGAATACGGGGGACTTGGGGGTGGTTGTTTCGAGAACTGCCTTGCGGTGGAACAGCTTGCCTATGGCTGTATTGCCATAACCACCACCTTTGCCGCGAGTGCCCTTGGTGGATATCCGATCCTGCTTTTCGGAACCGATGAACAAAAGGCCAAATATCTCCCTGACATAGCCGCAGGCAAGCGCTTGGTGGCCTTTGGATTGACCGAGGCCGAGGCCGGCAGTGATGCGGCGGGCATCCGCACGGCTGCAATCGATGAGGGCGATCACTGGGTCATAAATGGTACGAAACAGTGGATCACCAGTGGCGGAGAGGCAGAGATATACACGATCATCGCCATGACCGACCGGAGTAAGGGGGCAAGAGGGGCCACGGCCTTCATTGTTGAAAAAGGCGATGAAGGTTTCAGCTTTGGCAAGAAGGAGAGGAAAATGGGGCTCAGGGCCTCTTCCACCAGGGAGCTCGTATTCAATGACTGCCGTATCCCAAAGGACAGGATACTCGGCAGGCGTGGACAGGGCTTCATTATAGCCATGAGGACCTTGGATCTGGCCAGGCCAGGCATAGGGGCCATAGGCGTTGGACTTGCACAGGCAGCGCTGGACGAGGCCGTGCGGTATGCCAGGCAGAGGATTCAATTCGGGCAGCCTATAATCTCCTTCCAGGCAATCCAACACATGCTTGCGGATATGGCGACCCAGACCGAGGCTTCAAGGGCACTGGTGTATGCAATCGCCAAGACTATAGATGCTGGTGCGAAAAATTTCTCCAAACTTTCTGCCATGGCCAAACTGTTTCCCACGGATATTGCCATGAAGGTCACCACCGATGCGGTCCAGATCCTGGGGGGATATGGCTACATGAAGGACTATCCGGTAGAGAAGATGATGAGGGATGCCAAGATCCTTCAGATATATGAAGGTACCAACCAGATCCAGCGGAACGTGATAGGTCAGGCACTAAATAAGGAATACGCCAATAAGCAATGAATATCGTAGTTTGTATCAAACAGGTACCCGATGCCAGGACAGTAAAATTTGACCAGGAAAAGGGCACTTTGGTCAGGGAAGGGGTTGAGAGTGTTATCAATCCATTCGATTACAATGCAATAGAGGCTGCCCTGGAATTGAGGGATGCCTTCGGAGGACAGGTAAGCGCCGTGACTATGGGGCCACCTCAGGCACAGGAGGCCATAAGGGAGGCCCTCTCTCTGGGGGTTGACAAAGGCGTAGTTGTCTCTGACCGGGCCTTTGCTGGTTCTGATACCCTGGCCACGACCTATACCCTTGCCAAGGCCATAGAGAAACTGGGCGCGCCTGATATCGTAATCTGCGGCAAACAGGCCATAGACGGTGACACGGGCCAGGTGGGCCCCGGGCTCGCGGTGAGGCTTGGTATTCCCTATGTAACATGTGTCAACGAGATGGAGATCCTGAAGGGACGCAACGTGTTAAGGCTCAAGAGGATGTGTGAGCAGGGCTATGACATAGTAGAGGTCGAAACACCATTGCTCATGACCGTTCTGGCTACACTCAATACACCCAGGGTCCCGTCGCTAAAAAACAAGATGCGGGCGAGGAAGGCGGACATTCCTCTATGGGATGTGTCGGCAATCGGGGCAGAACCTGGGAGGACCGGCCTTGCCGGTTCACCTACTCAGGTGGTGTCTACCTCGGTGCCCACCTTTGATGCTAAAAAGGAGATGCTGGAAGGTGAGCCTGAGGAGCAGGTGGATGCCCTTGTCACAAGATTAAAAGAAGCAGGTGTGATTTAATGCTTGAGGTCAATGTCGATAGATGTATCGGTTGCGGTGAGTGTGAGGAGGTCTGCAGTTTTGGGGCCATTGCCGTTGAACAGGATGTTGCCGTTGTCGACTACGATAGCTGTACCTTGTGCGGTACCTGTGTCGATACATGTCCCGAAGACGCCCTTACGCTTGAGCGCAGTGACGAGGTCCGAGATGCCACTGACCTGGATACATGGCGCGGGGTCTGGGTGGTCGCAGAACAGCGTGATGGCAAGGTGGCTACGGTTACATATGAGCTGCTGGGGAAGGCCAGGGGGCTTGCCGATGATCTAAGGGTGCCGCTTACCGCAATACTTATGGGCCATGAGATCGGGGACAAGGCTGTAGATATTGCGTCACACGGGGCCGACCGTGTCCTGGTGGTGGATCATCCTGCCTTTGCAGCCTTTACCGATGAGGTCTTTGGGAACACATTGGTCTACCTTGCCAGGCAAGAAAGGCCGGAGATCATCCTGGCAGGGGCAACCTCCATGGGGCGTTCCTTTATACCGAGGGTGGCAACGGTTCTTGAGACCGGTCTTACGGCAGACTGTACCGAGCTTTCCATTCGCAAGGATGACAGGGCCCTTTTGCAGACAAGGCCTGCCTTTGGCGGTAATCTCCTGGCGACCATTGTCTGTCCTGATCATAGGCCGCAAATGGCCACAGTGAGGCCGCACGTATTCAAGGCCCGGCCGGCCACGGAAAATCCAACGGCCGAGATAATAAACGTCAATATCCCGGAGGGATTGTTAAAATCGAGGGTGAGGGTGGTCGAGTCGGTGCAGGAACTGGTAGAGGGGCCAGGCCTCACAGAGGCAGAGGTCATAGTTACCGCTGGCCGCGGCATGGAGGACAAGAAGAATATTGCCCTTGTCAAGGAATTAGCAGAACTCATGGGGGCCGGTGTCGGGGCATCCAGGGCCGCTACGGATGCCGGCTGGTTGCCGGAAAGGGCCCAAATCGGCCAGACCGGGGTGACGGTGTCTCCCAAATTATATATTGGATGCGGTGTAAGTGGGGCGATACAACACATTGTGGGCATCCAGGGCTCTGAGATCATCGTAGCCATAAACAAGGATCCCGATGCCCCTCTTTTTGACCTGGCAACCTATGGAATAGTAGGGGACGTCAAGGTGATCCTTCCCTTGCTTATCAAGAGGATTAAAAAGGAAAGAGGGATACCCTGAAGGGGGCGTCCAGTGCCTAAGGAATCCATGGGAGAGAACATGATGCAAGGTTTTGACGGAAAAGTTGCCCTTGTTACAGGGGGCTCCAGGGGAATAGGCCGGGCGGTTTGTACGAGGCTCGCCGGCCTTGGGGCCTACGTCCTTATAAATTACGCAAGTAATCGCAAGTCAGCCGAGGATGTGCTCGAGGCTATAGCAAAGGAGGGCGGCAAGGGGGCACTTTTGCCATTTGATGTGTCGGATTTTCAAGGGGTCAATGGGGCCATTTCGGGTGCGATCAAAGAACATGGCCCCATCCAGATACTGGTGAACAACGCGGGCATCACCAGGGACGGGCTCATGGCAAGGATGAAGGAGGAGGATTGGGACAAGGTCCTTTCCGTAAACCTCAAGGGGGCCTTTAATTGTACCAGGGCCGTTGCAATGTCCATGATGAAATCACGCTGGGGCCGTATCATCAATATCGGTTCAGTGGTAGGGACCATGGGGAATGCCGGCCAGGCGAATTATGCGGCCTCCAAGGCCGGTCTTGAGGGGTTTACCAAATCCCTGGCAAGGGAGATGGCCTCCAGGGGCATTACTGCAAACCTTGTTGCACCGGGTTTCATAGAGACCGACATGACCGCAGTGCTTTCCAGAAAGATGCGGGATCAGCTCATTGACCAAATTCCCCTGGGGCGTATGGGAAAGCCGGAAGAGGTGGCTGCGGCGGTGGCCTTCTTGGCTTCAGATGATGCCTCTTATCTCACAGGGCATGTGCTCCACGTAAACGGCGGCCTCGTATGCGATTGATTCAGCCTAGCCGGCTGATAAGGACCGGGAATATATAAAAATTAGCACAGCTTATCATGGAAGATACGTCCCAGGCGGGGCCGTGTCTTTGTTCCCAGGGATGCGGCTTTGGGTGCACGGGCCGCAGGAGAGTTTAGGGTGTGCCAAGCAACCAAAATTTCTATTCATACCGGAGGAGATTATGAGTGTAGAATCCAAAATGATTGATATCATCGCCAGCCAGTTGAGTGTCGCTAAAGATAAAGTGGTACCAAAGGCATCCTTCGTGGATGATCTCGGCGCTGACTCCCTGGATCTCGTGGAATTGGTGATGGCCATGGAAGAAGAATTCGGCATTGAAATAGCCGACGAGGATGCTGAGAAGATGCAGACCGTTCAAGATGCCATTGACTATGTGAACAAGCAAAAGGGATAACCCGAGTCCAAGTAACCTCACATGACAAATCAAAAGGATAGCCGAAGAGTAGTAGTTACAGGGCTTGGCTTGCTTTGCCCTGTGGGTATAGGGGTGGAACAAAGCTGGGCCAATATTGTTGCTGGCAAATCCGGCATCGGCCTTGTAACGAAATTCGACACAGAAGGCTATGCCAGCCGTATAGCCGGCGAGGTCAAGGGATTTGAGCCAACTGATTTCATGCCGGAGAAGCTGGTCAAGAGACTGGACCCGTTCGTACGGCTCGGTATCGCTGCAGCCAAGATGGCCGTGGAGGATTCAGGCCTGGATATGGACAGGGAGGATCCGGATCGGATCGGCGTGGTTACAGGATGCGGATTGGGCGGATTGAGTTCAATAGAGTTTTTCCGGGACGTTCTGGTGAACAGGGGACCAAGGAGGGTCAGCCCTTTCTTTATTCCCATGGCCATTCCCAATATGGCATCGGGTCAAATCTCCATCCTGTTTGGTGCCAAGGGACCCAATACGGTCATTTGCACTGCATGTGCCGCAGGTACTCATGCGATTGGTGAAGCATTCAAGATTGTGCAACGTGGGGATGCAGATATAATGATATGTGGGGGGGCGGAGTCCGTTATTACAGAGCTTGCGCTTGCCGGTTTCGCATCGCTCAAGGCGCTTTCTACACGTAACGATGAGCCGGAAAGGGCATCGAGACCCTTCGACAGGGACCGTGACGGTTTTGTAATAGGTGAGGGGGCCGGCCTGCTGATATTGGAAGAGTTAGAACACGCCAAAAAACGTGGCGCGTTCATAAAGGCAGAGGTTGTCGGTTATGGTCTAACTGGCGATGCCTATCATATGACAGCACCACCCAGTGACGGGGAAGGTGGTGCCAGGTGTATGCAGATGGCCCTTGAGGACGCGGGCATCTCCTACCAGGATGTCGACTATATCAATGCCCATGGCACAGGCACCCCCCTTAACGATTTGTGTGAAACTCAGGCCATAAAGACGGTCTTCAGGGAAAGGGCCAAGCAGATTCCCGTAAGCTCAACCAAGTCCATGACCGGCCATCTTCTTGGAGGTGCGGGTGGGATAGAAGGGGTATTTTGTGTAAAGGCCCTTGAAACAGGTATCATCCCTCCTACAATAAACTATGAGATCCCTGACCCGGATTGTGACCTTGATTACGTACCAAATGAGGCCAGAGAGGCGGAGCTGGACGTGGTGATGTCGAATTCGTTCGGCTTTGGAGGTACCAACGCCGTCGTGATATTTAAAAAATTCCAGTAGACAGGATTTTTACCATCATGAAGATAGCTATCGGTTCGGATCACGGAGGATTTGTCCTGAAGACACGGATACGGGGTCTTCTCATCTCGTTGGGCCACGAGGTTACAGATGTGGGTTGTTTTTCCGAGGAGGCGGTGGATTACCCTGTACAGGCCAAGGAAGTCACACAAATGATTTCCCGGGGCGAGGCCGACAGAGGCATACTCATCTGCGGTACCGGGATAGGTATGTCTATTGTCGCCAACCGGGTTCCTGGTATCCGGGCGGCCCTGTGTCACGAGATATTTACCGCCACTATGAGTCGAAAGCACAACGATGCCAATGTGTTGTGCATGGGGGGGAGGGTCATAGGTCCTTCATTGGCCGAGGAAATGGTCCGGGTCTGGCTTGAAACTGGGTTCGAAGGTGGCAGGCACCAGAGGCGTCTAGACCTGATCGACAAGAAAGAGGGCTAAAGGAGAGACTTAAGTGTTTGAATTGTGCCGTACAGATCCAGAGGTCTTCCAGGCATTAAGGGCAGAGATAGAACGTCAGACCAGCCAGCTGGAAATGATCGCATCGGAAAATTTTGTCAGTGAGGCCGTTATGCAGGCCGAAGGCAGTGTTTTCATGAACAAGTATGCAGAAGGCTATCCTGGCAAGAGATATTACGGCGGCTGCGAGAACATGGACGTGGTGGAAACGCTTGCGGTCAGTCGTCTCAACATGCTCTTTGGTTCTGAATATGCCAATGTACAGCCCCATTCAGGAAGCCAGGCGAACATGGCAGTGTACTTCGGTGCCTTGAATCCTGGTGACACCATACTTTCCATGAATCTTGCCCATGGCGGTCACCTCTCCCATGGCTCACCGGTAAGTTTTTCAGGAAGGCTCTTCAATATAATCCATTACGGGGTCCGAAAAGACACGGAAACCATAGATTATGACCAAGTAGCCGAACTGGCAAGATCCCACAGGCCTAAGCTGATCCTCGCCGGTGCCAGCGCCTATCCACGAACCATTGATTTCGCAGCATTCCATGCGATTGCCCGGGAAACCGGGGCTTACCTGATGGTTGACATGGCCCATATCGCTGGTCTTGTAGCGGCTGGCATCCATCCATCACCCGTGCCATTTGCTGATTTCGTGACATCAACAACCCACAAAACGCTTCGAGGTCCAAGAGGCGGTTTCATTCTGGCAAAGGAGCAATATGGCCGTCTCCTGAATAGCCAGATATTCCCTGGAATCCAGGGGGGGCCCCTGATGCACGTTATTGCCGCAAAGGCGGTGGCCTTTCAGGAGGCCCTGGGAGATGAATTCAAGGCCTATTGCCAACAGGTGGTGAAAAATACCAGGAAGCTGGCAGAGGTTCTTGAATCAAGGGGTTTTCGTCTGGTCTCCGGCGGGACCGACAACCACCTGATATTGTTGGACGTCACCAATAAGGATCTTACGGGGGCCGAGGCAGAGGAGATACTGGAAAAAGCAGGTATTACGGTAAACAAGAACGCTATACCCTTTGATACCCTGCCACCCAGGGTGACAAGTGGCATAAGGCTTGGTACCCCTGCCGTTACCACCCGTGGACTCAAGGAAAAGGAGATGGAAGAGGTCGGAAACTACATCGCTGATCTACTCATCAACCATGCAGGCGATAAGCTCATCCGGGATATCAGGGCAAAGATAAGACGGATGTGCCAGGAATTCCCCCTCTATACCGACAGGCTTGCCCGCTACAATGCCTGTATTGAAGAAATGGCCTGCGTCGGGATGAATGCCTAGGCCAAGAAATCTTCCTGTGGATAGAGACGCAAAGGATCCCCGGCCTTCATGGGATGATTACTTCATGTCCATCACTGACTTGGTGGCACAACGATCTACCTGCTTGAGGCGCAAGGTCGGTGCGATACTGGTAAAGGATAAACGGATTCTGGCCACTGGGTATAACGGTGCTCCTACCGGATTAAGACACTGTCTCGAAACAGGGTGCCTGAGGGAAGAACTAAATATCCCCTCGGGGCAGAGGCACGAGCTGTGCCGTGCCCTGCATGCTGAGCAGAATGTACTTATCCAGGCGGCCTATTATGGTATTCCCGTGGCCGGCTCCACCCTATACTGCACCAATCTCCCATGTATCATCTGCACAAAGATGTTGATAAATGCGGGCATTACGGCAATATATTATTCTAATGGATATGCAGATGAAATGTCAGAAGGAATGCTGAAGGAGGCCGGAATAAGGCTGATCAGGTTGCCCGGGTATAAATGAACCCGGCACTTGTCACAAATTGCCTGCCAACAAACTGATCCCATCCTGGATCGTCTCAGCCAGTAGATTGCCTGCCAGATGGGGCCCGCAGCGCCGGAGGTATCAGTATCTATGAGATGTCCTTTCTGTAAAACCGACGACAGCAGGGTGGTGGACTCCAGGCCAAGCCGTGACGGCAGGGCTATCAGGCGCCGCCGGGAATGTCTTTCCTGCCGGGAACGATTTACCACGTATGAACGAATAGAGGAGTTCCAGCCGTTGGTGGTGAAAAAAGACGGCCGGCGTGAACCATTTGACAGGCGAAAGATAATAGAGGGCATAATGAAGGCCTGTGAAAAGAGGCCAATCAGCATCAACGAGGTAGAGGCCTTCGTTGGGAACCTGGAAAAGGACATACAGGAAAAGGGCGAAAGGGAGATCGCCAGCCGTTTCATAGGCGAGAAGGTGATGGAACAACTCAGGCTTTGGGATGATGTGGCCTATGTGCGGTTTGCCTCGGTATATAAGCAATTCAAGGACTTGAAGGAGTTCATGAATCAACTTAAGGAACTTCTTGAAAAATGATCTTCTTATATTCTCCCGTTACCTTAGATCAATGAAGGATTGGTCCACACAAGACAAAAGGCTCATGTCCAGGGCGCTGCAGCTCGCCAGGAAGGGGCTTGGTCATACAAGGCCAAATCCGGCGGTAGGGGCCGTAGTGGTAAGGGACGGTGTTATCGTCGGTGAAGGTTACCATGAGAGGGCAGGTACACCCCATGCCGAGATCCATGCATTACTTGCAGCCGGTGACAAGGCCAGGGGAGCCGATATCTATGTGACCCTGGAGCCCTGCAACCATACCGGGCGTACCCCTCCATGCACCAGGGCCATACTGGAACATGGAATTAAAAGGGTGGTCATAGGGACCTCGGATCCCAATCCCAAGGTGGCTGGTGGAGGGGGAAGGTTTTTGGCAGACCATGGGATCATCGTGGAAACGGGCTGCAAGGAACAGGAATGTCGACTCTTGATAGCCCCCTTTGCAAAACATATGGTGAAGGGGCTTCCTTGGGTAAGGTCAAAGGTGGCCTGCAGCCTGGATGGCAAGATCGCCACCCGGACGGGTCACTCCAAGTGGATAACGAATGAAAAGGCAAGACGTTTCGGGCACAGGCTCAGGGAAATCAGTGATGCAATCCTGGTAGGCCGAGGGACCGTGGCTGCAGACAACCCGCGGCTCACGTGTAGGATGCTTCCTTCCAGGGCTAGCCGGGAACGTGCCAACGCAGATCCGGCCAGGGTAATACTGGATAGCCATTTCCAGATGGACCCGGCCAGCCTGGTATGCCAGCCGGGCTCTTCCGCTCCTACCATAGTGGCAGGCGTGGATGGTCCTGCATCCAGGATAGATGCACTCAGAAGGTCTGGTTGCGAAATATGGCGGGTGCCTGCCGGTAGGGACGGGCGGGTGGATCTTGAGGCATTGCTCCGCCTGTTTGGTAAGTCAGGGTTTCAATCGATATTGGTAGAGGGAGGGGCCACACTCCATGGCGCCTTCTGGGAACGCAGATTGGTGGATGAAGCCTTCTTTTTCTTTGCCCCCCTGGTAATAGGTGGTACAAAGGCCCTGGGAGCGATAGGCGGACCCGGGGTGGAAAAGGTACACGATGCGCCCCGCTTGCACGGGATTACCCATCGAAGATTGGGAGATAACTGGTTGGTAACCGGCATCGTTTCCGATCCTGGAGCACTTTGGCGGTGATGAGGGCCTATGTTTACAGGTATCATTGAAGGGCTTGGCCAGCTCAAGGGGATAAGGCCCACGGGGCATGGCCTCAAGTTCGTCATTCATACTGATTTCGATCTTAGCCAACCCCGGGAAGGGGAGAGCATTGCAGTTAACGGGGTCTGCCTGACAGCGACCGCCATCGATATAAGGTCTTTTACAGTGGATGTCTCCCCTGAAACGCTTTCGCGTTCCACCCTTGGTCTGCTCAGCGTTGGAGACAAACTCAACATAGAAAGGGCATTGCGATTGTCGGATCGCCTTGGAGGGCATCTGGTTAGTGGGCACGTGGATTGTGTGGGCAGGGTGACAGGCAGGAAGGCCCTGAGCAGCTTTACCATCTTCTCCGTATCGGTTCCGGAAAGATACGATCGCTACCTGATCGAGAAGGGATCGGTTGCCCTGGATGGGATAAGCCTTACTGTTAATAGCTGCAGCAGAGGGAATTTTACCCTTGCCATTATTCCTCACACATTGAAGATTACTACTCTGGGGCTGAGGAACGTAGGGGATAAAGTCAATATTGAGTTGGATCTTGTAGGGAAGTATATTGAAAAACTGCTAAGGAACAGCAGCGAGGAAGAAGGCAGGGAACTGGATAAAAATTTCCTGGCCAAGTACGGTTTTTTATAACAGGGCAGTGTGGTGCCTTGTACGCGTTTGCAAAATTTTAATCTTTCCGCTCAGGATAAGGCCTGAAGCGGGTATCGGGGTGAAGATAGACCATGCCAGTTTCTAAGATAGAAGAGGCGATCAAGGATATTCAAGAAGGCAAAATGGTTATCCTGGTGGATGACGAGGACCGGGAAAATGAAGGCGATCTTACCATGGCCGCTGAGATGGTAACGCCTGATGCCATAAATTTCATGGCCAGATATGGCCGCGGCCTGATATGCCTGACCTTGACCGGTGAACATGTAGACAGGCTCGGTCTCCCCATGATGGCCTCAAAGAATACCTCACGGTTTGGAACCGCCTTTACGGTCTCAATCGAGGCCAGGAAAGGGGTTACCACGGGTATCTCCGCCCACGACCGGGCTACCACGATAAAGACTGTAATGAAAGATGACTGTGGCCCGGATGACATAGCTACCCCTGGCCATGTCTTTCCATTGAGGGCCAGGGATGGCGGCGTTCTCGTGCGGGCAGGGCAGACCGAGGGATCGGTTGATCTTGCAAGGCTGGCGGGGCTTAAACCTGCTGGGGTCATATGCGAGATCATGAAGGACGATGGCACCATGGCAAGGATGCCGGATCTGGAGGAATTTTCCAACCAGCATGGTCTCAAAATCTGTACCATAGCCGACCTTATCGAGTACCGGCTCAGGACCGAAAGCTTTGTGAAAAGGGAGGTAGAGACCAGGTTGCCTTCGCGTTACGGCGGGGAGTGGAGGCTTATTGCCTACAGCTCGATCCTTGACCCCCAGGAGCATCTGGCCCTGGTGTTGGGTGGTGAGCCCATTACACCAGACGAAGAGATACTGGTCCGGGTCCATTCCGAGTGTCTTACCGGGGACGTGCTCGGATCGCTCAGGTGCGATTGCGGCCCGCAGCTTCACCGAGCCATGCATCAGATTGCAAGGGAAGGGCGGGGTGTTTTGCTTTACATGAGACAGGAGGGCCGGGGTATAGGGCTTTTGAATAAACTCAAGGCCTACTGCCTTCAGGATCAAGGACGCGATACGGTGGAAGCCAACAAAGAGCTTGGCTTCAAGGCCGATCTTCGGGACTATGGCGTAGGGGCGCAGATACTTCGCGATCTAGGCATAAAAAAGATGCGGCTTATGACCAATAATCCCAAGAAGATCGTTGGCCTGGAAGGTTACGGACTCGAGGTGGTCGAGCGGGTACCAATAGAGATCCCTCCCCATGAGGAAAACCTTGGCTATCTTAAGACAAAGATGGAGAAAATGGGGCACCTTCTTCACATTGAGTGAATACTTATGTGGCTCAAAATAATTATAACTGCTTTAAATGGAAGAAGAACTGTTTTTTGTTCGGCACTTGAGGCACATGATTCGGGTTCAAGGCTAAAGCGTCAAAGGGCCTGGAAAACGCAAGGCGCGGAAGGTGGATCATTGCTTTAGGCTGTATAAGCTGTTAGAGGGGAAAATATGCCGAAAAATTATGAGGGGCATCTGAATGCCGATGGGATGCGCGTAGGGATAGTAATAGCCCGTTTTAACGAATTCATATCCAACAAGCTCCTGGGAGGGGCACTGGATGCATTGATCCGCCATGGGGCCAGGAATGAAGATATCGAAGTGGCATGGGTTCCCGGGGCCTTTGAGATTCCCCTTGTGGCCAGGCGCATGGCATCCTCAGGAAGATATCATGCGTTGATATGCCTGGGTTGTATCATCAGGGGGGCGACCCCGCACTTCGAATACGTGGCAGCGGAATCCGCCAAGGGTATTGCCCAGGTGGCGATACAGGCGGACTGCCCGGTCACCTATGGCGTCCTTACCACCGAAAGCATAGAGCAGGCAATAGAGAGGGCCGGGACGAAGGCTGGTAACAAGGGATGGGATGCAGCCCTGGCGGCGATAGAAATGGTAAATCTGTTGCGAGAATTCAAGGATTAGATGTCTGTGCGAGGCAAAGGCCGGGCCATTGCGCTACAACTGTTATATCAGTCCGACTGGAATACAATCAAGGACGTTGATGAGGCCATCACGGATTACTCCAGGAATCTGGCTGAAAAACCACTGCCTGAAGGCAATCCGGCGTTGGCGTTTGCCAGGACAAGGATTGAAGGGGTCCTTGGATACAAGATGGAGCTCGATGCCATAATTGGCAGGCATAGCAGGAGGTGGCGCCTTGAACGTATGTCTGCGGTTGACAGAAACATATTGCGCCTGGGTGTATTCGAACTTTGCCACTGCGAGGACATCCCCCCGCGTGTCGCCATCAATGAGGCAGTAGAGCTGGCCAAAAAATTTGGAAGCGACGAATCCCCTGCGTTCGTAAATGGTATCCTGGACAGTATCATGCGTGATGAGGAATGTGCAGAGAAGGTCGGGCAATCGTAAACGAGGAAAGACCTTACGTGATGGACCACAGGGTTGTTGCTGAAAATCGTGAAAAGTTCCTTGCTTGAAGTAGCGGTGGTAATGGTTACGAGATGAAAGAATATGCATTTGATGAGATAGAAAGGCGGCAGCAAGAAAGATGGGAGAAGGCAGGCCTGTTTCTTGCCGACGACCATGATGATACCAGGCCCAGATATTATGCCCTGGAGATGTTCCCGTATCCATCCGGCAGGATACACATGGGGCATGTACGCAATTACAGCATAGGCGATGTGATAGCCAGATATATGCGCATGAAGGGTTTTAATGTCCTTCACCCCATGGGCTGGGACGCCTTCGGGATGCCCGCCGAAAATGCGGCCATAAAGCATGGGACACATCCTGCCAAGTGGACCTATGAGAACATTGAATACATGCGCAAGGAACTCAAGCGCATGGGCCTATCCTATGATTGGAAGAGGGAGTTTGCCACCTGCGATCCTGAATATTACCGCTGGGAGCAGTTGTTTTTTATTGAGATGTACGAAAAGGGCCTCGTATACCGCAAGAAGTCCAAGGTTAACTGGTGCGAGACCTGTCAGACCGTGCTTGCCAATGAACAGGTAGAGGATGGGAGGTGCTGGCGCTGCAAGGACGAGGTCATGGAGAGGGAGCTTGAAGGTTGGTTTTTCAGGATTACTGCCTATGCCGACGAGCTCCTGGAGGGATCTTACAGGCTGAAGGGCTGGCCTGAAAAGGTCCTCACGATGCAGCGCAACTGGATCGGTAAAAGTGTAGGTGCTGAAATCGATTTTCCTTTGAAGGGGCACCAGGGCAATATCAAGGTCTTTACCACGCGGCCTGATACCCTTTTCGGTGTAACCTTTTTGAGCCTGTCTCCTGAGCATCCCCTTGCCCTTGAGTTGTCCAAGGGGACTGGTCAGGAGAGGGCAATCCAGGAATTCGTAGAGCAATGGAACAGGATTCCTGCTACTGAACGTCGCATGCAAAGGGAGAAGAAAGGCGTCTTTACCGGTGCCTACGTGGTCCATCCGTTGACCGGAGAGGCCATTCCTGTCTTTTTGGCCAATTTCGTACTTATGGAATACGGCACCGGGGCAGTCATGGCCGTTCCTGCTCACGACCAGAGGGACTTTGAATTCGCCAGGCAATATGGCCTTCCTATAAAGCTTGTCATCAGGCCCAGGGACAAGGAGCTTCAAGCGGAAGATATGGATGCAGCCTGGGAAGGGCCGGGTGTCCTGGTGAACTCAGGCCAGTTCGATGGCTTGGACAGTGTGGTTGCCAAGGAGGCCATTACCGATGAACTGAAACGATTGGGAAGGGGTTCACCCAAGATAACATACCGCTTACGGGACTGGGGGATTTCCAGGCAGCGTTATTGGGGTGCTCCGATTCCGATGATCCATTGCCCTAGATGCGGCGTTGTAGCGGTGCCAAGGAACGCGTTGCCGGTAAGGCTTCCTCTGGATGCGCATCTCGATAAAAGGGGCAGGTCCCCATTGCCATCCCTCGAGGAGTTTTATTCCACGAAGTGTCCGAAATGTGACGGGCCAGCCAGGCGGGAGACCGATACAATGGACACCTTCGTGGAATCCTCCTGGTATTTTGCCCGGTTCACCTGCGCAAATGATATTTCAAGCCCCCTTGACAAAGAACTTGCCGCCAGTTGGCTGCCCGTTGACCAGTATGTTGGCGGGATTGAACACGCAATCCTGCACCTTCTGTACGCCAGGTTTTTTACAAAGGTGCTGCGTGATCTGGGTTACTTAACGGTGGACGAGCCTTTCTCCAACCTGTTGACTCAGGGAATGGTGCTCAAGGATGGGGCAAAGATGTCCAAGTCCAAGGGTAATGTCGTGGACCCGGATCTCATGATCCGAAAATACGGTGCCGACACGGTCAGGCTTTTTATCCTGTTTGCCGCTCCACCAGAACGGGATCTAGAATGGAGCGACAGGGGGCTGGAGGGGGCATACCGATTCCTGCTCAGGGTCTGGAGACTCGTTCAAGGGCATATTTCGTACCTCAGGGAGGCCAAGACCGATGTCGGGGCACTGGAGGCTGCTTCCGCCGCGTCAAGTGTGCTCAGGGGGCTCAGGCAGAAGACCCATCAAACGATAGAGAAGGTAACCGGGGATATCGGGGAACGTTTTCATTTCAATACGGCCATCAGTGCGGTCATGGAGCTTGTAAACCAGCTTTCGGACGTCCTGAATAATTTAGGTGGAGTCGAAAAAGACATCACCGCGGGGATAGATCCATGGCCTGTAATCCGTGAGGCAGTCGAGGCCGTCATCCTCCTGCTTTCTCCCATGGTACCTCACATAACAGAGGAATTATGGGCAGAACTCGGCCATGATACATTCATTTGTAGAGAGAATTGGCCGGTGGCCGATCCTCAGATAGCAAGGGCCGATACCATTAAGCTTGCCGTTCAGGTAAATGGAAAGCTCAGGGGGCAGATCGAGGTCGCCTGTGATGCCTCGGAGCAGACCGTCAAGGAAAGGGCGATAAAAGAGCCAAATGTAGCTCGTTTCGTCCAGGGAAAGACTGTAAAAAAGGTGATCTATGTCCCCAACCGGCTGGTCAACTTGGTAGTCCGATGAAGCTGGCAGCCTTGCCCTGTTCACTCCATCCTTACGGGTACCTGTCCGGTGTTGGGACGTTATGGAGGGCAGGGATGCCAGCGGAGGCCCTCCATTGGATCACCTTATTTGCTCTGCTGGCCTGCTCGTTGATCCTTGCAGGTTGTGGATATCACCGTGCAGAACGTACCAGTGCGGCCCCGAATTGGATAAGGAATATCTATGTAGCTCCCCTTGAGAACAGGAGCAATGAACTCATGCTGGCTGCCTGGATCACCGATGAGTTGAGGCAAGAATTTCTCAGGGATACTTTTTTTAACCTTACTCCGAGGGAAGAGGCAGATGTGATCCTGGAGGGCAAGGTGAAGTCGGTATTTTCTGGAGGCCTGTCCTATTCAACCTATAATGCGGCCATTGAAAGGAGGATTACGGTTACATGTTCCCTCAAGATGCTCGATGCCCATACAGGGAGACTCCTCTGGCAGACTTCAGATGTTACTAGGGAGGAGGCCTTTCTGGTAGAAACCGATCTCATGAAGACACAGGCACGCAAGGATCAGGCATTGAAAAAGGTAAGTAGAGACGTGGCAGAACTTACTCACCACAGAATTGCAGATCTGTTTTAACTGGTATTTTTAGGGCGCGGATTTTGGCTCGGTGGCCCGTGGCTTTCATTTCTTGCCGTGAAAATACATCTGCCCTTGGGCCGTGTTCCATGCCGGAGGGACGGTACCGGGGATGCGGGCCGCGTGAAGATTTTTAACCAAGTAGGGCCGCTTGCCGGTCCGAGATGGCTGCGCCAAAGGGAATCGCGACTAACCTTGCTGGCCCTTGAGCAGGGCGTTGACCTTCAGTGCAAGTCTTGAGACCTTTCTTGATGCGGTCTTCCTGTGAAGTGTTCCCCTTTTTCTACCGATTTTGTCGATATACCTTTGTGCTGAACGGAGAAGTTCCAGGGCCTTTTCCGGTGATTTTTCTTCAACGGCCTTGTGTACCGCCTTGGAAAGGTTCTTGATCCGCGTTTTTCTCATCTTGTTACGCAAACGGCGCTTACTGTTCTGCCTGACCCGCTTCAGAGCCGATTTGTGGTTTGCCAATTGGATCCTCCTTCATAATTTTCGAGCTGTCTTTTGAACAGACGTCCGGTAGACCTGGGCTTAAGCACCAAGACAGGGTCATTTCAATCCAAACCTTCATATAGCCCATACAGTCGACGCCACATCCCAGGCATGAAAACATATCTTGCCGGGCTAATCTTCCCGGTGAAAAGCCTGTTTACTAGGATACAGCGGCTTCTTATAATATGGGCCATGTTTGATGTCAATACATATGTGGCTGCCCTCTTGGGACATCTTCGGCCCCTTGAGCATAACAACCTGATCAAGGCAGCCTTCACCTTTATCATATATTGCATCCTGTCCAAGATCGCTGATGTCTTCATAGACAAGATCCTCAAACGTATTACCGCCAGGACCAAGGTCAAATTCGATGATGAATTGTTGAACCTGGTGCATTCACCTGTCGTATGGACGGTTATCCTGCTTGGGGCGCTCCATTCACTCATATGGCTTGCGCCTTCCACACCCTGGAATCTAGTTGCACCAAGGCTGCTCAAGACAGCGATCTTCCTGGTTTGGTGGGTGGCTGGACTCAGGGCCGTAAACTGGTTGACCCAACACAGTTTTGCCGTGATCTCGCGCCGCGGGAATATTGGCAGGGAGATATTCTATCTTTTCAAGAACGTCATAAGGGTGACGGTAATCGTGGCCGGGGTATTGTGGATACTTGCCATATGGCAGATCAATCTTACACCGCTTTTTGCCTCGGCAGGTATTGCAGGTATTGCCGTGGCACTGGCTGCCAAGGATACGCTTGCCAATTTCTTTGGCGGAATCAGCATATTCGTGGACAAGACCTATAACATCGGGGATTATATCATCCTCGATTCAGGGGAAAGGGGCGAGGTGGTTGATATAGGTATAAGGTCGACAAGGGTAAAGACCAGGGATGATGTCCTTATCACCATTCCAAATTCGATACTTGCCAATGCCAAGATAGTCAATGAAAGTGCCCCGTTCCCCAGGTTCAGGATCAGGTTGCCGCTAGGTGTGGCCTATGGCAGTGACTTGAAGGAGGTCGAGGAAATGCTTGTAGGTATCGCCAAGGCCAATGCCATGGTTTCCTCTTCCCCTGAACCACGGGCCAGGATCAGGGCCTTCGCCGATTCTTCCATAAATTTTGAACTCCTTTGCTGGGTGGACGATCCTAGAGACAAGGGTAAGGCCATGCATCAGTTGTTTAACGAGATCTACGATACCTTCGCAAGGGAAGGCATCTCCATACCTTTCCCCCAACGGGATATACATCTGTATACAAGACGTTCCTACCCTGACAGGAGTTGACAGCTTCAACCCAAGTTATGCACTTCAAATGCCGAACAAAAACACCTCTTCTTTCATTTAAGCAATTATGAGCATCCGCCCTGTATCCTTGGCAAGCTTGCGAGCTGCATAATTTGGCTTCAATTCCTGAGGCCCCGGGTTCCTTGCAGGTGTGCCCCCTTAATGGTTCGCCATTTTAAGGCCGATATCTATAAAGTGATCTCTATCGTAATTACCACACCCGGCATTTTATTTGGCGTTTTCAGGGCCAACCTGCCATTAAAATGCGGTGTTTTTTCATGTTCTGGGGTGGTGGACACCAATGCTGAGGACTGCATGGAAGCCGCCGTGAGGATAAATTCTCCCTTACGTACTGCATAGTCATACACCGGGTCCTGATCGATCCGTGGCCAGCCGCCTGGAGTAGCGGACCCTTTAGCGTGATCAGGGATATACAAGGGCACATGATTCATATAGAAGAGAGGCGCTGCCATGGGATTCTGGAGATAGCGGTTGCCATCAAGGCCATTTTGTTTGCCTTGGTGATTTTCCCAGGGGGTGTCGAGGCCTCTGCCGATTATTTTTCCATGGATCTTGAGGAATTGATGCAGATCAAGGTGACATCTGCATCGAGACGTCCACAGTGCCTTTCCGATGTTGCCGCTGCCATTTTCGTAATTACCCCGGAGGATCTAAGACATTCAGGTGTGACCAGTGTGCCTGAGGCACTCCGAATGGTACCCGGGATAGAGGTGGCAAGGATAAACAGCTCAAATTGGGCCGTTACCGCCAGGGGGTTCAACAACCGTTTCGCCAACAAACTATTGGTCCTGATCGATGGGAGAAATATCTATTCCCCTATATTTTCCGGTGTGTCCTGGGAGGAACAGAATCTATTGCTCGACAACATAGAGCGTATCGAGGTCATCAGGGGACCTGGTGGCAGCCTCTGGGGGGTCAACGCCGTAAACGGCGTCATCAACATAATTACGAAGAAGGCACGGGATACCCAGAGATATTATGCCCAGGTCGGTGGTGGGACCTATGATAAGGCCTTCGGTGCCATCCGTTACGGTGGCAAGATGGGTCGGGATGCCTTTTACAGATTCTATCTGAAGGGACTTGACAGGGGTAATTTCAAGACCGCATCGGGCCGGGATGCCAGGGATGGCTGGCAGGATTTCCGGTCGGGCTTCCGTATGGACTGGAGCCCTATATCAGGTGATATCTTAAGGTCATCGGGGGATTTTAGCCTGGAGACGCTGAATAACAATTACCTCCTGCCCTCCATGTCTCCACCCTATAGCAAACAGCACCTGAACGATACAGAGGTGCATACAGGAGATCTCCTGATAAACTGGCAACACAAGCTGGTTGGTGCCTCCAGGTTTTCTTTGAAGGGGTATTATGACTGGAACCATGCCAATGATTTTATCCTGAGATACAGGACCGAGGCCCTTGATCTAGAGGCGCAGATCTACCTGGCCATGTGGAACAGGCATGATTTTACCATCGGGGCCGGTTACCGGCATATCTCAAGCCGGATGCAGGGCTCGTGGTATATTACCTTTGATCCAGAGGTTCAGCAGGATGACATATACAATGCCTTTATCCAGGATGAGGTCTCCTTCCTGGGGGATAGACTCGCCCTGTATCTTGGCACCAAGATCGAGCACAATCCCTATACAGGCCTTGAGACCCAGCCCTCGATAAGGCTTCTTTGGAAGGCCAGGGCAAATCAAACCTTTTGGGCTGCCATATCACGTGCAGTTCATACCCCTGACATAGCGACCAGCAGTGCGCACACTCCAGCCAGCGTCATCCCGCCCAGCTTTCCCTTTCAAAGGCCTGTTACAGTCTATCTCAGAGGTAATAACCACTTTGGTTCGGAGATCCTTTGGGCCTACGAAGCAGGTTACCGCGCCAGTCCATCTGGAATTTGCAGCCTGGATGTAACCATATACATGAACCGTTACCGTAAACTCCTGATGATAATGCCTGATTCCAGGCAGCCCGGATTGCTCTTGGCGTATCCCGAATTTTACATAACCGTCCAGAATGGGATGCGTGGAGAGACCTACGGAGCAGAACTGGCCGCCAGATTCAATCCGTCTCGTTGGTGGCATCTTCAGGTGGCCTATACCTATGAACGACTTTTCCTGCACAGGGAGCAGGACATTACGACCGGTTATAGTGATGAAGAGCAGGAAGGCAAGTCCCCAAGAAATCAGTTTTCCCTTCGCTCCAGCATGGGCCTTCCCGGGAATTTGTCGTTCGATGCCTGGCTGAGATACGTTGACAACCTCTCAGACAGCCATATTCCTGCGTATCTTACCATGGATCTACGTCTTGCCTGGAAACCCCGCGAGGGCCTGGAGTTGGCCCTTGTGGGCCGGAATTTGCTGGATAACAGCCATCCGGAATTTGTACCTGAATATCTTCTTACGGAACGCTCCGAGGTTGTCCGCAGCCTTTATGGACAGATAACATGGAATTTTTAATATGGCCGTATCCTCACGGTAAGATACCAGACCGGACGAGGACTGCCTTCCGTATCTGGTTGCCCCATGGGCTTCAGGTATGTGGTGGTTTGCCCTGATTGCAGATACAAGACCTCTAAAAGACAGCATGCTGTGGCCTGAACCCCGCATAGCCTCGGAGGAACGATTAGGACGCATCCCTGGATCGATCCGGATAATTGCCATCGCCTGGCATCTATTTGTTTTTTCCGTTTTATTTTCATATGGTTCTGGACCAGCCTTTGCGGATCATGACGATGAAACGGTGGAAGAACACCTCATCAAGGCGGCCTTCGTTTACAATTTCATGAAGTTCGTGGAATGGCCGTCATCCACTAGCGATGGAGGGCCTTCGCTATCCATTTGTATCCTGGGAACAGGACCCATGCGAGAGGCACTGTTGTCATTGTCCGGCAAGAAGATAGGCGACAGGACGCTCACGGTGGATACCTGCATGGATATGAGAGAACTTAGGGAGTGCGACGTGCTTTTCATTACTATATCGGAAAAAGGGCGCCTGAATAAGATACTCGATGCGATAAGGGGGGCGAGTATACTTACGATCAGCGACATGGATCATTTTGTCGTGCGTGGTGGCCTGATAGGGATGATTACAGAAAACAAGAGGATTCGTTTTGCCATAAACTTGAGATCTGCGCGAAGCGCCTCCCTTCGGATCAGCTCCCGTCTGCTCAAGCTTGCAAGTAAGGTTGTCCAGTGATGCGAAACGGAATGATTGCCCAGGCACTACGCAGGATGAATTTTACGAATAAGCTTACCTTGCTCATGGTCTTGACCAGTATGCTGGTCCTTCTTTTGGCTGGCAGCACCTTCATGGCGAGCCAGATATTCAATCGTTACGACAGGATGATTGCCGATCTCTCCACGTTGTGCAGGGTGCTAGGCACTAATTGCATAGCGGCCCTGACCTTCCAGGATCAAAAGGCTGCACAGGAGACCCTGGATAGCCTGAGGCAGGTACCGAGCATAAAGGCGGCTGCAATATTCACCGGGGACCTGAGGGCCTTTGCCCTTTATATACAGAGGCCTGGAAAGGGCTTGTCTAAGGAACAGGTCCTGGACCATTTCCGCAAAGAAATCAAGGGGTGGGGCAACCGAAAGGAATTCATGGGCTTTCTGGGCGCCATAGGGCACAATGACGTGGAATGGGTGGAACCCATACGGTTTGACGGTGCCCGGCTGGGTACAATAATCATGTCCAGGGATCTGTCCAGCCTGTATAAAGATGTATTGAGCTTCATCCTGATGAGCCTTTTTGTGTTTTCCCTATCTGTAATCTTAGCCTATCTGATTGCAAGGAGGCTTCAGCCCTTCATTTCAGCCCCGGTCCTGGGCCTGGCGGCCAGTATGAAAAAGGTCTCAAGTACGAAGGATTTTTCAATACGGGCGATGAGGGAGACCGACGACGAGATCGGGGGATTGATAGATGGCTTTAACGAGATGTTGAACCAGATTGAATTGAGGGAAAAAGAGCTTGAAAAGCATCGCAAGAATCTTGAACTACAGGTGACATTCCGGACCCTCGAATTGTCCGATACGAACAAAAAACTCAGGGAAACGGTAAAAATGCTCCACAAGGCAAAGAAGGCGGCAGAGGCTGCAAGCCAGGCCAAGAGCCAGTTTCTTGCCAATATGAGCCATGAAATACGTACGCCACTAAACGGCATACTGGGGATGTCGGAGTTGCTTCTTACCACCAAGCTCAGCCCTAAACAGCGTAATCTGGTGGAAACCGCACTAAGCTCAGGTGATGCACTCCTTTCCATCATCAATGATATCCTGGATTTTTCAAAGATCGAGGCAGGTCGGTTGGAACTCAAACGCCAGTCGTTCCGGTTGCCCGATCTCGTAGAGGATACGGCCCATTTGTTCGCTGAAGGCGCCCAGAGGAAGGGCCTCGAGCTGATCTGTCTGTTGGAGGATGATTGCCCGCATACCGTTATGGGCGACCCGGATCGTCTGCGCCAGATTCTGATGAATCTTTTGGGAAATGCGGTCAAGTTTACCCTACAGGGTGAATTGTGCTTGAAGGTTGGACTTGAAAAAGGCCGCCCCGGAGGTCGGGTTGTTTTTCAGGTCAAGGATACCGGGATGGGTATCCATGAAGACAAGATAGGTCTTATATTTGATCCGTTTTCACAGGCCGACAGTTCTACGAATAGAAGGTTTGGTGGTACAGGCCTTGGCCTTGCCATAGTCAAGGAATTGGTGACCATGATGCAGGGGGACATCGCCGTTGAAAGCCTTCCTGGTCGTGGCACGACGTTTCGCGTTGCTATCCCCTTTGAGATCCTGAAGGAATCCAGCGCCATGGAACCAGGGGACAACGCCCTTCTTGAGGGGAAGAAAGTTGTTATCATCTCTGACAATCCTTCAAATCGTGAGGTGTTCTATCGTTATCTTTCACATTGGGGCCTGGTTTGTAACGAAGCTCCTGCCAACCATTTCCAGGAATTGGACTAGCCTTTCGAAGGCGCGGATCTAATAATCGTAGATATCGCCTCCAGTTGTCAGGATCCGGTGCATCATATGGCCAATCTCAGGAAATATATGGGCGAAAAGGTCCCGGCCATGATAATCGCAGTGCCTGTTTCAGGTATTCTTGAGGGGCTTGGCAATATCCAGACCGGTTGTCTTGTCGAAAAACCTGTCAGGAGGGCCGAGCTTTACTCCTGCCTCCGCAGGACCTTGGCGGGGGAAAATGTTTCTGTCTGCGAGAGCCCGGCTGCGAAAGACTACCTGGTTGTAGAGTCTTTCAGGGTTCCAATCCTTCTTGTTGAAGACAATACGGTCAATGTGGAGTTTGCCAGGAGTGCCTTGTCATATTTCAAGTGTATGGTTGATGTGGCCCGGGATGGATACGAGGCGTTGGATGCATGGTCCAAGAGACGGTATGCTCTTATTTTTATGGATTGTCAAATGCCCGGCATGGATGGGTATGAGGCAACCCGAAAGATCAGGGACCTGGAAAGGAGACAGGATATTCCAAGGACTCCAATAGTCGCCCTTACCGCCCATGCCCTTTCCGGTGACAGGCAGAAGGCCCTTGCCTCGGGTATGGACGATTACCTTAGCAAGCCATTCAAGCTTCATCAACTCCAAGAAATGCTACAGAAATGGGCAGGGTGTGACGATAAGTTACCAGGAGATGGGGCCGATGGCATGGAACAGGATTTGCTTGGATATGATGCAAGGGCCGGGGATACAGCGGTTTTGGACCTTGCAATGCTTTCGGGCCTCAAGGCCCTTGATACCCCGGAAAATCCCGGGTTTATGGAGAAGATCGTCGGTATCTTTGTGAAGGATACCCCTGCTATTCTCGACAAGATGAAAGAGGCCAGGGGAAAAGGGGACATGCAGACGTTACATCGCCTTGCCCATAGTCTCAAGTCGAGTTCCGCATCCCTTGGGGCCATGCTCTTGTCAGAGCTATGTAAGAAACTGGAAGTCCAGGCCTCGCTAGGTGAGGTGGAAGACGCTGAGGGCCAACTAGAGCGGATTGAATCCGCTTTCTTTGATGCGAGGGATGCCCTCATAAGGGAATTGGACGGGCTCAAGGCAGGTATATCAAATGCCTGAGTGGTTGCTTACCAGATATGAGCCAGGGATTTATCAAATCTAGAATACTGGTCGCAGATGACGACATCGTGCAGAGGGCCTTGTTGCGCATGATCCTCGAAGGCGAGGGATACGGTATAACCGAGGTGGAAAATGGTCGCGAGGCCTTTGAAATGTTGTCAGAAGATCCTGACCTGAAATTTCTTATAACAGATCTGAATATGCCGTTGGTGGACGGTTTTGAGCTGATAAGAAACATCAGGAACAAGGAGGTACGTTATACATATATCATTGTCCTTTCCGCCAGCGATGGCCGTGACAGCCTGCTCAAGGCGCTTTCATTGGGGGCGGATGACTATCTCCAGAAACCGGTTCATCCTGAGGAATTGATGTTGAGATTGAAGGCTGGAGAACGGCTTTTGAAGTTGGAAAGTCATGAGGAATTGATCTTTGCCATGGCAAAGCTCGCTGAATATCGCAGCCCTGAAACCGGCTATCACCTTGAAAGGGTTTTGCACTATACCAGGGCGCTGGGGCGTGACCTTGCCAGGAATTGTCCCGAGCTCAGAATTACGGCACAGGAGGCAGAGGAAATAGCAAGGCTCAGTCCACTGCATGACATTGGCAAGGTTGCCATCAGCGATAGCATATTGAAAAAGACCGGTGCCCTTACAAAGGAGGAATACGAGCTGATGAAGGGCCATACCACCGCAGGTGGCAACCTCATCAAGGAGATATATGAAAAGACCGGGTCCCCGTACTTAAGATTGGCCTACGAGATCGTCTTGTATCATCACGAAAGGTGGGACGGAAGTGGTTATCCCAGGGGACTTGCAGGTGAGGAGATACCCCTGAGCGCCCGCATAGTTGCCTTGGCCGATGTCTATGATGCCATAAGCAGCAAAAGGTGCTACAAGGCGGCCCAGTCACACAACAGGGTCAGGGCTTCGATCATGGAACAGGAAGGGGAACATTTCGATCCCAGGGTGGTTGCGGCCTTTTTAAGGCAAGAGGATATGTTCGTTTCCATCCAGGAAAGATTTCAGGAACAGGAGTGCATCGATGCCTGCCTTTCAGCAACCCTTTGACGCCAGAAATTTCTTGCTATGCCAGGAGCACAGCGATAATGCCTGTTAAAAAGATGCCGTCAAAGGTCCCTGCCCCTCCTATGGATACTACCGGTGCGTAGAGTTTTTTGACATCCTTGAGGTGCATGATATCTGCACCGATCAATGTGCCCATTGTGCCCGAGATATAGGCAACCACCGGTGCGTGGATGCCTGGTGATATTATTATTGCCACCAATGCCGCAAGTAGGGGAGGGACAAACAGGGGCAGGGCAATGCCAACACCTGGTACAGGCCGGGCCATAAGGTAACACAGGATGGCCACTATCGAGATCCCCATGACAGGTTCCAGGAAGAGATGCCATTTCAGCATCAGGTATGCGGACAAGAAGAGCGGTATCAATGCGCCACCTAGGTTTATGGCTATTACGGAACCCTGGAAGGCATGGGAGGGGATCTTGTATTTTATGCCAAAGGCCCTGACAGTGGGGGGTATCGCCTGTGGCTTGACCGATATTTTCCTTACAGGGATATTTATATAACTGCCAAGTAGTGACAGCATCAGGAAACCAAAGACCTGGCTTGGGCTGAGTCCTATCTTGGCAAAGGCGATGCTGATCAGCCCAACCTGGACAAGGGCAAATAGCAGGATGAAGCCCAGCAGGAAAAAAAAGAAGAACAAGATGGCAAAGGGGCTGAAAAACATTGGGGCCTCCTGGCAGGCAGGGATTTTAAGGGCAGGGGACGTTTCATCAACGTCCCCTGTAACCATAACTGCGGTTATTTTATACTGATTGCCACGTAGCGGCTGAATTCGCCGTCACGGATCCGGAATAATACACGTTTGGTCCTTCTCGATATGGCTAAGGCCTTCAGGAATTCCTTCATGTTGTGGACCCTTACCCGGTTGACCTCCTCTATGAGTTCTCCAGGGCGTATGCCTACGTTTGCAGCAGGGCTTTCCGGCTCAACCTCTGCCACCAGCACGCCTTGGCCCTCCTTGTAGCCGAATTGCTCAGCAAGCTGGGCGTTGAGATCCTGCACGACCAGTCCAAGCTGCCTCAGGATCTCGTGTTTTGCCATGCCAAAGGTCTTGCCCGCTGGCTGTTCACCGATGGTGACCGTTACGTTCCTGTGTTTGCCCTCTCTCAGTATCTCAAACTGTACCTTGGTGCCAGGGGGAGTAAGCGCGATCTTGTTCCTGAGTTCTCCCACGTCGTTTACCTTGTGGCCGTTGAGCTTCAGGATGATATCACCTGATTTGAGCCCGGCCTTGTCTGCAGGAGAGCCCTCTGATACCTCTGATATCAAGACACCTTCAGTAGTCTTTAGCCCGAACGATTTGGCTAGATCCTCATCCATCTGTTGTATGACCACGCCAAGCCAGCCCCTGATGACCTTACCGTGCTTGATCAACTGGTCCTTAACCGCCCTTGCCATATTGATCGGGATGGCAAAACCTATCCCCATGCTACCCCCGCTCCTTGAGAATATGGCAGTGTTCATGCCGATTGCCTCTCCATGTATGTTTATGAGAGGGCCACCGGAGTTGCCAGGGTTTATGGCTGCATCGGTCTGGATAAAGTCTTCATAGTCGTTTATTCCGAGCCTGCTTCTTCCCTTGGCGCTGACAACGCCCACTGTAACGGTCTGGGTCAGGCCGAAGGGGTTGCCGATGGCTATAACCCATTCGCCCACCTCCATCTTGTCGGAATCACCCATGGGCAATACAGGCAGGTTGTCTGCGTTTATCTTGATGACCGCCACGTCCGACTGGGGATCAGTGCCTATCACCTTTGCCTTGAACCTCCGGCCATCGGCCAGCTTCACCTTTATGACATCGGCATTACCCACGACGTGATTGTTGGTGAGTATGTAGCCATCCTTGCTTATTATGAAGCCAGAACCTTGTCCCATTTCTCGGTATTTCCTGGGAGCCCTTGGCCCTGGGCCGAACTGGGGTCCAAAAAAGTGTTTGAAGAATGGATCGTTGAAGAGGCCAAACGGAACTTCACCACCAAAGGGAGACATGGGCTTTTGTTCTATGGTCTTTTCCACCTGGACGAATACCACGGCTGGCATGGCCGCCTTGACGATTTCTGCAAAGGCCTTGGCAGTCCTGTCCAGGAGGGCGACGTTTTCATCGTAACGCAAGGGCCTGGCAAAACTATTGGCTGTTAACGCCATGAAAACCATAAAAAATACAGCCTGGGTCAATAAAACGCGAAAATGGTCAAATCGCGGTGTTTTGGAACACATTATGTCTCCTCCTTTTATCTGTTTTATTATATGGTGTCGTGTGAATTTCTGACGTGAAGCTGAAGGTTATCTATCTTTTACAAGATTCCGGAATTCCTCTGCGCTCATGATCTCTTCAACCAGCAGTTTTTCAGCAACCAAATCGAGGGCCTCCCTGTGGGCCTCGATTATCTCCTTTGCCCGCTGGTATTGTTCGCTCAGTATTCTGCGCACCTCTTTGTCCACCTCGGCTGCAAGCTCAGGGCTCATGGACTCAGGCTGCTCTTGCATGCCCGGAATCTTTAGATATGGGGAGCGTTCCCTTGCCAGGGCTACCGGCCCGATCTTGTCGCTCATTCCAAAACGCAGGATCATGCTTTTGGCCATTTCGGTGGCGACCTCAAGGTCATTTTCAGCCCCTGAGCTCAGTTCACCAAGGACCACATCCTCCGCTGCCCTTCCCCCTAGGGAGACGCGGATTTTGTCCAGTAGTTCGCTCTTGGTCATCAAGTAACGTTCTTCCTGTGGAAGTTGAAGGGTATAACCAAGGGCGGCTTTGCCCCGCGGTATGATGGAAATTTTTGCCACAGGCGCGGCATTTGGGGAATGAAATGCTACGAGTGCATGGCCGGATTCATGATAGGCTACGCGTTTGCGCTCGTTTTTCCCAAGCCGCCTGCTCTTTCTTTCAGGCCCGGCGAAGACCTTTTCAACCGCCTCCTCCAGGTGATCCTGGGTTATCTGGTCAGCCCCCTTCTTGGCGGCAAGCAGGGCGGCCTCGTTCATGATGTTGGCAAGATCTGCCCCTGAAAAGCCAGGGGTTCTCAAGGCGATGGACCGCAGATCCACGTCCGGGGCCAGGGGCTTACCCCTGGCATGGACCTTCAATATGGCCTCCCTGCCCTGGACATCCGGGGCATCGAGAACTACCTGGCGGTCGAATCTGCCAGGCCTCAACAGTGCAGGGTCCAATACCTCGGGGCGGTTGGTGGCAGCGAGCAATATTACGCCTATATTCGGCTCGAATCCATCCATCTCCACAAGGAGCTGGTTCAAGGTCTGTTCCCTCTCTTCGTGGCCACCAGAAACCATGCCACCCCTGAATTTTCCTATGGCATCGATTTCATCGATAAATATGATACACGGGGCATTTTGCTTCGCCTGGTTGAAGAGGTCCCTCACCCTGGCGGCCCCTACACCCACGAACATCTCCACGAATTCCGAGCCGGATATGCTAAAGAAAGGTACCTCTGCTTCGCCTGCAAGTGCCCTTGCCAACAGGGTTTTCCCAGTGCCTGGTGGCCCCAAGAGCAGAACTCCCTTGGGTATTTTGGCCCCTAATCTTTCAAATTTTTGGGGCTGCTTGAGGAATTCCACCACTTCCTTGAGTTCCTCTTTTGCCTCTTCACATCCGGCCACGTCATTGAAGCGGACGCCCGTATCCTTTTCCATGGCAACCTTTGCCTTCGACTTGCCTATGGAAAGGAGGCCCGCACCCGGTTGGCGCATGCCCTTGATCAGAAGGAACCACAGGCCCACCCAGAAAAGGATTGGGATGATGGTGCCCCAGAATATCTCGGAGAACATTCCCTGCTTTTCACCGGAGTATTCGACCCCCTTGGCATCAAGTTCTTCCACCAGCTTCGGGTCGTTGACCCTCACCGTGTGGAACAGCACGATCTGGTTCCGGTATTCCTTGATCTTCCTGAGCTTCTTCAGGACATCTTGTAGAGAAGGCTGCCTGGGCTTGTTATAGAAACCCCTGGAGGCCAGGGCCTCTTGTTCCATGCGTTGGAGTTTCTCCCTGAGACGGCCGATGTCCTTTCGCGGGCCGTTGAACAGGATGCCCTTGATATCCTCCTTTTCGAGCCTGACCTCAATTATCCGTTCCCGGGCAAGCATGTCCTTGAAATCCGAATAGGAAAGCTCCCTGGTCTGCATATTGATCCATAGCTGGGGCAGGCCGAATATTACAAGGAGGCCCAGAAGCCAATAGAAGGCAGAAAAGATTATTTTACGCCAGCGCTTGTCCATGAGAGGGTTTTCCAAGGAATTTTTCCCCGTGCCCTGCCGAGGCAGGATGCTAAGGTTAAAAGGGGCTGCACCACGAATGGGGCGCCCCTTTGATCGTTTTCAATCAAGGATGTCCCGGCATCCCCATGGAACCGTGATGTGAATTTTCAATCTCCTTGGTGAGTGCCTCTTTGTTGATGACGACCTTGTACTTGGCCCTAAGCCTCTTCATGAGTTCATCATTGTATTGTTTTTCCTTTTTCCTCATCAGTTCTTGACGGATTTGGGCCTCTACGGCAGCCAATTTTTTCTGGGACGCCGGCCTCTTTTCCTGGACCTGTATGATATGGTATCCAAAGGTTGTCTTTACGGGGTTACTGATCTCCCCTGGCTTGAGCGAAAAGGCTGCCTTTTCGAATTCCGGTACCATCCTTCCCTTTGGAAAGAACCCGAGTTCTCCGCCCTTGTTTTTGGAGCCTGGATCATCAGAATATTTTTTGGCAAGCTCAGAGAAATCTGCACCCTTTTCCAGGCGGCTTCGTATATCCTCAGCCTTCTTCCTTGCCGCTTCCCATGTCTTCTGGTCTGCCCCGGAAGGAACCTTGATAAGTATATGCCGGGCCTTTACCGACTCCGGTTCCTTGAAATCGGCCTTGTGTGCCTCATAGTATTTCTTCGCCTCGGCATCGGTTACCTTGGCATTGGCGCCGGTGTCCCTGCGCATGTATTCCTGGGCGAGGACGGCATTGGTTATGTCTTCGATACGTTTCTGGACATCTGCCTTTTTATCCAGGCCCTTTGCCCTGGCCTCCTGGGCAAGAAGGGTGATCTGAACCCACCGGTCCAGGAGTTGCTCCTTGAGGCTGGGGTTGCGCATCAGGGCCATTTGAAGCTGTGGGGGAAGGGATTTTATCTGATCGTTGAAGTCCTTTACCGTGAGCTTATATTTGCCCACCTGGGCCAGAACCGTATCATTTTTAGGGGCCGCCGATACGCAGGTTGCGCATACGGCAAGGCATACAGCCGTAAGAGCTGCCAGGATAGTCCTCGGAAAATACGTCTTCATCAATGTCTCCTTTTTGTTTTGTTGTTTTAGTAAAGATCTTTTCGAGAGTTTTTATGTTTGGAAAAGCAGGGTAATGCCTTGGTCCTATCCATGGAAAAGGTTGTTGGTTATGTTTTGTAAGGTACTTGAAATATGAAAAATATGAATACGTTCCACGCCCAATCTATTCCACCTAGCATCGTATATACCCGGGTACGGATCGGGGGTAAAGAAGAAACGACATCCTGCAGCCAGATATGGCCCGATGGCTAAGTGCATAGGAGGGTGGTTATCATCGATAATTACTGTTCCTGGCAGCCTGCCTTTGTTCGGACATGCCCTTGATCTTACCTAATAACGGCCTTTGTAGGATAATATCCTGGCAGCACCGTGGTGTTTGGTGCGATCAACGACCCGATTCCAACAATTGTCCCTGGATTGGTAACGGAGTTGCAACCGGTCAGGGTATTGTTTCCAAGGATTGCCCCGATTTTCCTGCGACCTGTATCCACTACCCGGCCTTGGATCTTGATCATCACGTTGCCTGGTGCGAAACGCAGGTTGGCAAGCTTGGTGCCTGCCCCCAGGTTTACGCCCTGCCCAAGTATGCTGTCGCCTATGTAGGCAAAGTGGCCAGCCTTTGCACCATCGAGCAATATGGAATGTTTTACCTCTGTCGCATGGCCTACCACGGTATTCTTTCCTATGAGGCAGTCACCCCGAAGGTAAGCGCCATGGCGGATCTCGGCATGGTCGCCGATTATTGCCGGCCCCCTTATCATGGCCCCCGCCTCTACGAGGACCCCCTGGCCTATCTGGATCCTTTCATCCAACAAAACAGCGCCGGCACATATGAGAGATGCGTTCGGAACAGGCTCCCCCTCTAGCCAGACCTTCATCTTGCCATTGGTGGAATCATCACATACGACCTCGAAGCCTTCGGTGGTCCATCCCCCTGGTAGCAGTACGAGATGACAGGGAAGGGGAACCCCAAGCTCGCACTGACCTTGAAGGTTAGGGCGGACCTTTGTCCTTATAAAATCCTTGAGCCTGTCAAGGGCGGTCCATACCGGGGCATCTTCAAGGAAGAGTCCGGGATAGGTGCCCAGGATACCGGGGAAAAATTCCTCAGGATAGCAGTCAAAGGGCATGTGTGAATCTCCTGCCTAGCTCTGGTATATGAAGATGTGATACCCAACAAATGCTGGCGCTATCCAGCCTTTGCTTCATCCCGGATGAGCCTCACGGCTATGTCGAAGTCATACAGGTGGATAGGTGGCTTCCCTCTTCTCTTTTCTTTTTTGTAAAGCTCAACAGCCTGTTGAATTGCCGACCAAGGCACCCATCCATGTTCCTCCCACAGGCCAGGATCATCTGCATTCCATAGCCTGAATTCCAGCTCGTCCTTGTTGGGCCGGACATACATCCTAAGACTTTTATTCTCTAATAAAGGGTAATAGTACAGGCCCCGTTCGTCTTTCACCTCTACGCTCCTGGCAAAAATATCCATCCGTTTTGGACTAAGCTAACCTCTTGCAACTCCATGGTCAATATCCCGAGATCCCTGGAAGGCAACTATTTTATTCTGGAGCGATGCATCTGTTGCTTTCAAGACTCTCATGTATCAAATAGATGATGGCGGAACACCTGCAATATTTAACCCAAATTATGCACTCCAAATGCTGAATAAATAGGATTGTGTTAAAATTACAAGATCTCATAAGCAAATCAGCATTCTCTTCGGTTCACCCAAAAGGTGCATCAACTTCTCAACGAAATCATCCAGCATTTGAAGCCGCAAGGGGCTCGCAATTTTACCGAATTTGCTGCGTTGTCGGTTATTTGAAATACACAAGTACGTCTGCATGTCCTCCGCCTTGCATCTTCGGCAGAATTGCGAGCTGCATAATCCGGGGTCTAGGCATTCAGGGAAAGAAGGGTTCGCGGCATGTCTCTGGGACGGGGGTGCCATAGGGCCGTTTCCTGGCACTGGTCTTTTACCGATCACCGGTGATGACAAAACAGCGTGGGCGGCGGTGCTAATGGCATTGGGCAACGCTGCCTGCCTTGAATTGCATCTCCAAGTTGTGCTCTTACCAAGGTCTGGAAAGCCTTTCCTCCACGGCCCTTCTTGAAACCACCCTTTCCCAAAGTTCCCAGCGGTTCATGTCCGGGTCGATATCCTCTTCATAGCGGATGGAAAATTCGTCCCTGGCCCTGGCCCTCAGGTGAATATACTTGTCCATCATCTCCTCGAGCCTCTCTATGTCTTCAATCCAGTCGTCTTCAATGGTGTCCGGCAGGCTTCCGAAGATGTCATAGCGGTCTTTCATCCTCTTTGAAAGGACCCTATATATCTTTTCATCCTGGGTATCCTTGTAAACCAGGTTCAGCATGTCCACGTTCCGGCGTATCTGTCCGATCCTTTTGATCCTGCCAAGCCTCTGCTCAAGGCGTGATGGATTCCACGGAAGGTCTATGTTTATGAGGGTGCCGAGGGTCTGGAGGTTTAGGCCCTCTGATGCGGCATCAGTGGCTACAACCAGCCTGATCTCACGCTCCCTTATGGCAGTCTTGATCTCCTCCCTTTCAACGCCCGTAAAGGTCTCGCCCCTGAATATCCCGCTTCGGCCGCTTCCGCCGTAAACCGCCACCAGTTCGCTGTCAAATTTCTTTGAAAGCTCCCCTGCTATCCAGAAAACCGTATCATAATACTGGCTGAAGATTATGGAGCCGTGCCCAAGCCATGTCCTGCCCTCTGAAGTGAAATCCCTCAAGAAAAAGACCACGGCTGCAAGTTTTGGGTCATGGGCCTCGGGCCTTGAAAGCTCATGCCTTATGATCTCAAGCTGTTCGGCCTCATCTAGAGTCAGGGAAGAGACGGCCTCTGTCAGGAGCTCTTCTGCCTCTTCATCATCGAGCACCTTTCTTTCAAGCATCCTTTCCGCAGTGGCCCTTCCTGCTGCAAAGCTTGAACATATCCTCTGAAGCAGCAGGGTCTTCATGAACCCTCCAGCCCTGGTCCTCTTCCTGAGGAGTTTGGTGAATCTTTCAGCGGCCCTGTAGGCAAGGTCAAAGGGGTGATTTGTAAGAAGCCCCAGGCCATCAAAGTTTGCGCCGGAGTACAGGGATGGACCTGCATCGAGGCGAGGATGGATATCCACCCCGATCTTTGGAAGGAGCCCCTGGTCTTCAAGGGTCTTTCTCCTCCTCAGAACCGTGTGCCTTATGACCGGATTGTGTCTTTTGAAAAAGCCAGGCTCAAGGGCATCCATGAGGGCCAGCCTGCTTGCCGCATCAAGTGAGCCAAAGCCTGTGGAGCACTGAAATCTTTTTTCAGGGACCTCGATATTCAGGCGAAGCCTTGCAAAGAGGCTCGACTCATTTCCTGGCGGAAGCGGGTCGCGAAGCCACTCCCAGGCCTCTTTTTCATCGTCCGGATACCTGCTCCCCTTTACTATCTCCACGGCCTCCTGCCATTTTCTCCATATCCCGTAACGGCCCAGGACAAAATCAGCCCCTTCGTTCAATATACTCAGAAGATCCCACAACTCATACACATGGGTCTGGATGGGAGTGGCAGTGCCAAGGAGCACGTGGCGGCTAAGGGGGGCGATCTTCAGCATGAAATCAAGAAGGTTGTTCGGCTCTTCGTCCTGCCTGCCAAGCCCGCCCTTTCGCCTTGCCCTGTGGGCCTCATCAAGTATCACCGTCCCGTATTTTCTTGTGAGAAGCGCCTCTTTTTCCGCAGCCCCGTGAAAGATGAGCCCGGTTGATACGATGGCTATCTGGAAAGGGGCCCTTTTTATGTCTTCTGCCCCGCTGGTCCTTATGACATGCCCGTTATGGTCAACCCATTCCTTTTTCCGGGAAGACCAGACGGCGCTTGGGATGCCGAGGCGGTCTTTGAGCTCCACCTGCCACTGCCACGTCAGGGTGGCGGGACAGAGGATGAGAACCGGCCCGTCGTCAAGCAGGCACGAGATCATGGCGCTTGCCGCAAGTGACAGGGTCTTTCCAACACCCACCTCGTCTGCCAGAAGGAGCCTCACCTTGCCGTAGGTTTCCCTGTGTCTCAAAAAGATGGTGACAAAGGAGCGTTGCCAGGGCTGGAGTTCTTCTCCTCCCCTGTAGATGGGGCTTTCTGCAAGGGAGGCAGGGGGAACCTCCTCTGGAGAAAGCCCTTCGAACCTTATCTCTGTGCGCCTTGAGATCCGGCCTATTTCTTCAACTATTGCATCCGGAAGGGGATAGGCCCCTTCCCAAAGGGCTGAAAACTCCTCCTCCAGCCACTCTACGCCATCTGGTGATTCGTCCTCCCAGATAAGCTCATAGTTTTCTGAAAACGCCTCCCTGGTCTCATTGGCAGAGCCGAGAAACGCTGCCTTCCTTCCGTCCCCAAGCTCAATAATCCCGGCCTTTCCGTGGATGAAGACCTTTTGCCTTGGCACCACCCTTATCTCCACGTTGCCGACACGTAATAGCTCATAGAGCCTCTTGTAACGCTTGCGGCAAAGAAGGGCCTCGATTTCAGGGGAGATGTCCCTGTTGAAGCGCTCCTTGAGTGCCACCTGCCTTGCATGCCTTGAGACGGCCATGTCTGAAATGTCGAGATCACTGTTGCAGACCACCTGCACCCGGGGAATCCGGGCGATTTCCTCTCCAACAAGCTCAAATATGGAGCTTCTGAAATAGCCTGCTATTCGTTTGTAACAGCGGGCGTTTTTTAGCCTTTTGGCAAGAAATGCCTCTTTAAGCCCCTGTCTTCTGGAGGAGAAGCGGTTTATCATGCCCTTGTCTATACCGCCTCCTCATGGCTTCTCATTGTCTTTTGCCTTTTCAAGCATCCTTTCAAATGCTGGTAAAATCCGTCTTACGTCTTTTTGTATGGTCTTCCATATTACCGCATGATCTATTCCAAAATATTGATGAATATCTATTCCAAAATATTGATGAATAAGGATGTCTCTCATGCCAGCCATCTCTTTCCAGGGGATTTCCGGGTACATGGCCCTAAGGTCATCCGGGATATTTTTCGCAGCCTCGCCGGCAATCTCCAGGGCCTCTGATTACGGCGAAAAGTGTCCTGTCATCCCTGGTAAACTGCTCAAATTCCATGTTTTCCTTGAAGATGAGGCATTTATTCAGGGCATCGCAAATATCCTTGATAAAATCAAGAACCATTCTTTTTGTCATACAGTAACGGCCTCTTTTAAAATTTGCTCATCTATATGCGGTTTAAGCGCATCTCGCATCACAAGGTCCACTTTAATGCCCAGCATTTCAGACAGGTGGATTTTCAACCTTACAAATTCTAGGAGAGAGGGTGGAGAAGAAAAGGTTGCCAGGATATCCAGGTCACTGTCGGGTCTATTGTCTCCCCTGGGTCTTGAGCCGAAAAGCTCCAGGGACTCCACATTATATTCCCTTTTAAGAGCCGGGAGTTGCCGAGCCAGGGTCTTTCTGATTTCATTTAAACTCACTTGCTTTTTCACCATTTCCTTTTTGCTCTTCACCTTTATCTTAGCATATTGAAATCCTTATCCAATCCTCTGGTTTCTAACAAGCTCGCCCAGGACCCTTGCGGCCTCTGCCTCCTTCGGCCTTATCTCTTTCAGCTTCTCCGCCAGATAGTCTGACAGGGCAATCACAAGCCCCCTTACGCCGGCATCAGCGTAATATTCAGGAACGTTGAGGGTAAGGTGTGCCAGGACCTCGTCGCCCTCCACATCCCTTTGAAGCTCCATCAAGGCATAAAGGATTGCCCTCAAGGGCGACTGATGGAACTGGGAGCCCTCGCCCATTTCACTCCTTCCAAGCTCGAGTGCGCCCTTGAGCCTTGCCCTGTTCGCCCTGGCAGAGGCCATGACCGCCCTGAAATCCCTTACCTTGAAGGCCTTGGCAAAATTCTGGTAGTTGTCGAGCCTGTGGACCTCCCTTGCCTCCATGTCGAGCATCTTGAGATAGAACCTTTCAATGCCCGAAAGCCTCTTCCAGAACCGCTCCTCTATCCCCTGGGGGACAAGGCACCTGTTTGCAACATCCACGGCAAAATCTATAAGCTCTTCCACAAATGTCTTCTCGCCCGGAATCCTTGGACGCAGGGCCTCCCTTGCCATCTCCTTTCCGTCAATCATGTCATAGCGGGTAAGGGTTCTGAGGGCCGCGGCATAGCCTGCCATCTGGATGTCCGCGTCTTCAAACACGTTCTCGTCCCTGCCTTCGCCCCTCACCGCCTGGTTAAGCCCCATAAGCTCCCTGACCTGCCCCTCCACCTCTTCCTGTATCTCGTATGCAA
>JAJRZR010000024.1 GCA_024275145.1 Deltaproteobacteria bacterium
GCGCTCCTGTTCTACCCGGGCTCTGCCAGGCCGCAACGCCAGTTGTGCAGCCTGACTGCCGCTCAAAAGGCGCTTATAAGGCATCTCAACATCGACCTGAAGTAGAGTTAGGCAGCACAGCAAACATCCCTGTTTTCCTTTTGTTATTGGCATGTTACGCCTCTTGATCAGCTCTATTGGCGAAACTCGGGTTTGAGTAAAAGAGACCTATGCCTCCTCTCTTCTTCGCATCGCCACGGCACCGCTGCCCGCAAGCAATGCCACCAGTGCCAGAAGCCCCGACTGGTTGAGGGTGGGGACGGTGGTGGCCTGGGCCTGGACATGTATCGGTGTATTGCACTGGTCCTCGTAGGCCCAGTCTATTATGGTTCCCTGTGAGCCATCGGCGGATTCCGAAAAACGTATCCAGCCGTAGTGGTAGTTGCCATTGCTGCAGGAGGGGCTCTCGAATCTTACTCCGAGGTACCCCGTTGTCGCTGTGAAGTTACCAAGGTTGTAACTAAAGGTATAGGTTGGATTAAAACTGCTGCCTGTTGTATGAGCAGAATCTGTTACTTTAAAGTTATAGTCAAGCAGTCCATACTTATCGTATTCGTTGTCCCAGTTTGCCTGGCTGCCAATGGAATAACCTGAAGGAAGATTTCGCGGAACACTCATGGTGTGAGTACCATAATTATACTTTGCAGTATTTATCTGAGTGTTAATATGTCCCACCGTAGGCGGTTCCAAAAAAAAGAAAAAATTTGCCTGAATATGCCTCCGCACTGCAAAGCTTGATGAGAGGCTGCTGGCATATGCGTTGACACCAAATCCCATGAATGCCAGTTCTGGACCTCCATAGCCGTCCATATCAACCGCCGTGTAAGGGATTTCACTACCGTACTTGCTCGTTTCTGTGCCGTATTTGTTCATGACCGGAACCGGTATGTTTCTTATCCCGCTGTAATGAACAGCCGCATCTCCCCTTGATGGCATCAGCGCCGTCATGCTGAGTGCCGCAGGCGCCACCATCAGGGCACTCGCCGCTACCCTGGAATAAGACCTCAGCTTCGCTTCAAAAGAATTCTCCCTCTTTCCCCGTTTCATGTTTAACTCCTTTAAATTGAAGATTAATTTAATCTGCCATTCATTAGTATCCAAAAATAATCTGTCAAAGAGGGAAAGGTGGTATGGGGGAGAGAGTGCATAGCGAGCGTAACGAAGTAGAGAGAGCGAATGTCATAAAATCATCCTTTCCTTGCATATCGCACAGCCTTCAAGGAAAATGGTGCCATCCTGTCGGTTGCATTGTATTATATCTTCAATGCGGAGATCTAAATGCAAGGAACACCTTTATCATATTAGCTCGCATCCGCTCACTACGCATTTTCAGAGCATTGCCGCCGTCCCTTGAAAATATCTTGGATATTCCTTGGAATGAACTTTATATTTATACCATATCTGTCCAAGATAAATTTTAGAGAGTGCCTCGGATAGGGTAAAATTGTTTAGGCAAAAAAAAACAAGAAACCCTGAAAGGAGGCACCCTCATGAATAAGTATAGCAGTATATTTGGACAA
>JAJRZR010000025.1 GCA_024275145.1 Deltaproteobacteria bacterium
CAGCTCGCAAGTTTGCCGAAGATGCGAGGCGGATGGCACGCAGACGTACTTTGGTACTTCAAGTGCGCGACAACAAAGCAGATTCCGTAAATTCGCGAGCCCCTTGCGGCTTCAAGTGCCTGAGATATAAAACTGGATGAAGTCGCACCTTTTGGGTGAACAGGTTTGTCGGATAAATTGCAGTTAACCATCGAATTATTCAGACAAAATCTTCTTCTCGGGCATTTGAAGTGCATAATCTGGGTTGAAGGGCCTCCGGGTAGTTAGTGCCATCTATAGGGTAGAGGCTCTTTTTCGTTCTTCAGGTGTCAGGATTCTTCTGGCATCAACGACAGCCTGTGTGGCGGTATCAAGGAGATCCTCCATGGCCTTTGAGACTTCTTTTACACGTGCTTTGACAGATGCGGCTTCTGGCATGTCCGAATTTATAAGATTTTTCAACCGGATAACCGCTATCTTCATATCAGCCTTTTTCTTGATGATATTCGTTTCAAGCCTTTCATTAATTGCCTTGAGCTGTTTGATCTGTTCTTCGTTCAGACCGATTTTTTCAGCATTTGAGAGATATTTGCGAATTTCAAGCACTGCCTGCCTTGCAATCATTCCCGGTTTTGGGCATCCAGCCATCATGCCATGATCCTGCATCCCTCCTGTACCCCTTTTCATCATATTCATCATGCCTTGTTTGTTAGGGCAAGAGCCCATCATCATACCGGTATCTTTATCTTGATTTCCCTTTTCAGGGGCATTGGCAAAGGCATAGGTGCATGTAAGGCCAATGGTCAATAGGATCGTTAACGTCAATAACAATTTCATATTACCCATAATTAATACTCTCCTTAAGAGGTTGTTTTTGATTATCTACAGCAATATCCTGGCCTCACGCCTTGTCCAGCCTCATTTCTGTAATCGTTCATACGTCCGTTCCAGGAATTACCCATATAGTGCCGGGATTGTCGTTCATTATCCATACACTGTTCATGGTTGCAATGCCTGTCCATCCCGCAGTGGGTACATATTCTATGGGCCCGCCCTGGATTGCCATTCTTAGAATTGCCCGCTACCTGTGCAAATAATGAGCCTGTACCGATGGCCAGCGTTGCTGCTAACATGGTGCCAATAAATACCTTTTTGATCATTTTCTTGTTCTCCTTTCTTTAAAATCTCAAAGGTTGATCTGGAATCTTCTTCTGCCTACATGTCTGGACACGTGATCGGATAGACAGGGGGGATGCCCCTGGTAATCAAATTTACGGACTCCAATAAGAGTCTTGGTTGAGGCCTTCTGATGATCCGTCCTCCTTGTAAAGCGATCATTTAGGAATCCTCTTTGCTAAGTAAAGAGAGCATAGATCGTGCCAATGGGTGCGTTTGTGAAGTAACCTGCTTAAATAAAAAAGTTTTTTTAATTTGCGTCCTGATAATTGAATGTATCGTATATTGTCGTCCAAACAAAACTGGATAAAAATTATCCACTTCGATGTCATTAATATGGTTTTGTGGGTAATATGTATCCATACCCCATACCCATATGGCATGAAAATCCAGCCTAAGATCAAGGGCATATTTTCACGGTGAATTAAGTAGGTGACGTGTGGAAAGAACAAGAAACAATAGTGGAAGGATCTGGTTTTCTCCCTGGATGATCATTGGATCTGTATGCATCCTTGCAGCAATTCTGTTTTTTCTTGCAATCAAGAACGTGCATAGGGAAAAACAGTTTATGCGCCGTTCCCTGATAGCCCAGGCAAACGGCCTCATCCTGTCCATGGAAGCTGGTACCCGAACGGCCATGATGGGAATGATGGGGTGGGGCAGGAAGCAATTGCAGTTGCTGGTTACAGAGACTGCCCAGCAACCAGGGGTAATGTACGTGATGTTGGTACAGGCAGATGGCCTGGTTGTTGTGGATAGCCGTAATGATGCGATGAAGAGGATAGAGCCCTTTCCCATTCCGGAGGTCGGCAAGACCCGGTCGCGGATGATATCCGGGCGGCAACAGGCATTTCAGGTTATAAGGGCCTACAGGCCATGGTTTGGATGTAATTGCCGCAGGGCCATGGTACAGACACACCATGTATCCGAATTGCCTGACGACCTGTACGTAGTTGTAGGAATGGATCCATCACCATTCCAAGGGGCATTGGCCCAGGACATGCGCCAGACGATTTTTTTGTTCGGAATGATGTTTTTGGTGGGGGCTTCGGGCATCGTCTCCCTTTTCTGGGCCACCCATTACCGGATGGCAAGGCGTTCTCTTAAGGATATCAGGATACTTACATCCACCATCCTGGATCAGACCCCGGTGGGCCTGATAGCAACGGATTCAGAATTTAAAATACGGCAGGCAAACGAGGCAGCGAGGGGCATTTTGTTGCAGCAAAATGAACTCAAGGGAAGCATCAAGGAAATCTCTTGTCTTGTCCCCATTTTCAGTGAACTCAGTTCCGGTGCACAAAAGGTTGAGAAGGAAATTTGCTGTCAGTTTTTTGGGACAAGGCAGATTCCCCTGCTGATCAATGCATCGGTTATACCGGGTGAAGATGGATATCCTGCTGGCTATCTTTTTGTCTTGACCGATATGACCAGGATAAGGGAACTGGAGGTGGAGCTGAGACGTAACGAGCGTCTCGCCTCCCTGGGGCGTCTGGCCGCAGGTATTGCCCACGAAATCAGGAATCCCCTTAGCTCTATAAAGGGGTTTGCAGCTATTCTGGGTAACAAGGTCAATGAGGATGAAAAGGCAAAGGAGATAGCCCTAGTGATGCAGAGGGAGGTGGAAAGGCTAAATCGGGTAGTTTCTGGATTACTGGAATTTGCAAGGCCCCCGATTCTGAAAAAAAAGAGGGTATCGTTATCTGACATCGTCAACCACTCTATCAGTCTTGTAGAGGACGAAGCCAGAACAAGGGGAGTGGAAATAAGGTTCAAAGAGGAATCGAAGGAAATCGTTGTGGAGGTTGACCCGGATCATTTTGCCCAGATCCTTTTGAATCTTTTTTTGAACGCCTTGCAATCCATGGAAAACGGGGGAATCCTTAAGATCAGGGTACACGAGCATGCAGGTAAGGTAGGTGTTTTGGTGGCAGATACAGGGCCTGGGATTCCTCCTGATCAGCTTTCGAGGATATTCGATCCCTACTTCACCACCAAGTCCACAGGTGTTGGTCTTGGGCTTGCCATAGTCCACAAGCTTGTGGAGGCCCACGGTGGCAGCATACGCGTTTTCAGTTCACCGGGAAGTGGCACCAGATTTCTCATACGCATTCCAGGTGTTGGAACAGCAGGCCATATTCCTGGCCAGGGACTCGATAAGAAATGGCAGTAGGTATTTCTCCACCGTTGATACTCGTAGTCGATGACGATCCGGCCCACCGGTTGATGTTGAGGACCCTTTTGGATGATTGGGGTTACAAGGTGGATGAGGCCGGTGATGGATTGGCAGCTGTGGAATATTGCAGGAAATCACCCCCAGACCTTGTGCTCATGGATGTGCGGATGCCGGGAATGGATGGAATGAAGGCCGCTGCCGATATTCATGGTTACAATCCTGCTGTTCCAATTATCATAATGACCGCCTATTCCTCTATATCCTCCGCGGTAAAGGCCTTAAAGGGCGGCGCCTATGACTATCTGACAAAGCCACTCGATTTTGATGCATTAAGGCTGACTATCGAAAGGGCTATGGAACATAGACAGCTCAAGGAGGAAAACAAGGAGCTACGGGAACAGTTGGTCAGGTTGAGGCTTCCCGAGATACTTGGCCGAAGCCCTGCAATGGACAGGCTGGCGGAGATGCTGACAATGGTGGCTCCTTCCGAGGCAACGGTGCTCATCACTGGCGAAAGCGGTACAGGCAAGGGTCTTGTGGCCAGAGCCATCCATGCCAACAGTGGTCGCACAAGGGGTCAGCTTGTTGAGGTCAATTGTGCAGCCATACCTGAAACTTTGGTTGAATCGGAGCTTTTTGGCTACGAGAAAGGTGCATTCACCGGGGCTGACAGGCGTAGGAAAGGACGTTTTCTGAGTGCCAACAAGGGTACGATCTTTCTTGATGAAATCGCTGAATTACCCCTCCTTACGCAGGCAAAATTGTTGAGGGTCCTTCAGGATGGTGTAATCCAACCAGTGGGTAGTGATACCACGATAACCGTGGATGTAAGGGTGGTTGCCGCAACCAACCAGGATCTCAAGCAGATGGTGTCAGAAGGACTTTTTCGGGAAGATTTGTATTATCGTCTGAATGTGGTTGCCATCGAGGTTCCTCCCCTTCGGGAGCGCAAGGACGACATACCTATGCTGGCCGAACATTTCTGGAGGCATTTTTCTGAAAAAAACAGGAAACCTGTAAGGGGGATGAACCCTAGGGCCATGGATATCCTATTGAAATATACATGGCCTGGAAATGTAAGGGAGTTGGAAAACGTCATGGAAAGGGCGGTAATACTGCTACAGGGGGAATTTATAACCGAAAAGGAATTACCCCTTAATCTGAAGAAGCAGGTTGCCGAAGATACCGGTATCGAGGAGATGCCTGTGCACATATCCCTTGAGGATGATATGGCCGGATATACCTTGGCTGACATGGAGAAAAGAATGATTTTCCATGTCCTGGAGGCAACCGGTGGAAACAAGAGCGCGGCCGCCAGGCGTCTTGGTATAACAAGGAGGACCTTGAAGTTGAAGCTGAAGAAATATGCCTTGGAGGACAGCCCTTTCGTATCCAGAAAGGAAGAAGACCAATAACCATAATGAATCCTGTCTCTTGTGAAATGGAAGGGGCTATTCCCAGGGTCAAAATATGTATTACGAAAAAACATGGACATACAGGGAATAGCTCCCGAAGAAAAGTGAATGACGGACAGCCACGGTGTATAAGATCCCTATGGAGAAGCAAAAATATGCCAGGTTCAAGGATGGTATTTCGGATTCAATCGATACCTTGAAGGACCGCCCCTTCTTGGATCTTAAGAGAAGACTCGATTCAATGGATAAGAAGCGCGCGGATCAGGTACTTAAAGATTCCTCCAGGCTTTCGGAAAAAGAAGGCGATGAAGACGGGGAAACGCTCCTTTTCCTGAAGGCCATGAAGGGGGTCAGGCCTCTTAACAAGGACCGTGGACCCAACCTGGTCGCCAACAGGGCAACAGGAAGCAGGTCACATGTCGATGGGGAAAGCCAGGATGCGTTAAGGCAGCTTAAGGAATTGGTGGAGGGCGCAAGGCCCATTCCAGTGAATCAGACACCTGAGTACGTACAGGGTCCTGATAATACAGGTGAAAATGAACTTGCGTTAAGGCTTCACAGTGGCGCCTTTGCCATACAGGCATACTGTGAGCTTCACGGCATGGATTCCCTCACGGCCCTGGAGAGATGTGAGACCTTTACACGTCGGGCCATTATGGAAGGGAAACGTTGCGTGGCATTTATCCATGGCAGGGGTCTTTCTTCAAAAAACACCCCGGTGCTGAAGGAATTGGTGAGAAACTGGCTGAAAAGGGGCACGTTCCGCAGGTATGTTGTGGCCTTTAGCAGTGCACCGATCTGGGATGGGGGTGCCGGGGTCACCTATGTCATGTTCAGGTCCAGGCCGGCAAAAAGACAGAGAGTAAAGGGGCTCAGACACAGACTCTGGGACAGGGATGGGATATGATGGATTCCAAGGATGCCATACCGCATAAGCGCGGAAGGTTACTGGTAATAGAAGGCATAGATGGGACAGGTAAGACGACCTTTTCAAGGAACCTTTATGATCGGCTTCAAAAAATGGGTATTCCTGTGATCTTGACCTTCGAGCCCACCATGGGAACCTATGGAAGGAGATTGAGGGATAGTTTTTCCAGGACATCCAGGCTTGATCCCAAGGATGAGCTGGAATTATTCCTCAAGGATAGGAAAGAGCATGTTTCAACCCTCATTCGTCCGGCCCTTAAACAGGGAAAATTCATCGTGTGTGACCGGTATTATTTCTCTACGATAGCTTATCAGGGAGCCAGGGGCATTGATCCAGGCCATATAAGGGAAATAAATGAGGCCGTTGCACCGGTGCCGGACGTGGTATTTCTTCTGGAGCTTGCACCGGAAAAGGCCCTATGTCGGATAAGGCATGGGCGGAATCAGATTCCAAACAATTTTGAAGAGCTTGATTATCTAAGGAAGGTAGACGCCATTTTTCATCTTCTCAAGGAGCCCTTCATAGTCCGTTTGGATGCCAGTCAGCCCCCGGAAAGGCTCGTAGATGAGGCAATCAAGAGGATATCAAACCCTCCTTTTAATTTCATTTCCAGCACCGTATGATTTCAAGGACCAGTTCAGCCGATGCAATCATATCCTCAAGCCTTATGAATTCCTCGGTAGTGTGAACCCGCTGCATACCTATTCCAAGTATGGCCGTGGCAATCCCTTTTCCATTCAGGATGTTTGCGTCACTACCACCACCTGTCCGGTCAACCTGAAGGTTTCTTCCAAGATTCCTGGCTGCATTACAAGCCGTAACTATCACCGGATGTTCCTTTGGAATCGACATCAATGGGTAGTCGTTCTCCACAAGGCTTTGAATGAACGGGGGGCAAGGAGTATTGTTCCACCTGTTTTCGGTCTTGTATTGGTTCGTTGCCTTATGAAAGCCAGCCAGGATTTCATCCTGTATCCTCTTGAGTGACTGTTCATTGTGGCTTCGTACCTCGCCTTCAACCGTGCAATCTTCGGGTATAATATTGGTGGCGTTACCGCCATGGATTATGCCAATGTTGGCCGTGGTTTCGTGATCGATACGTCCTTGTGGCACCATGGAAATGGCCGTTGCCGCCACCCTTATGGCGCTTATTCCATGTTCGGGGTTTATACCGGCATGCGCCGCCCTTCCCTTTATGTTTACCCTGAATCTGATGGCGGCAGGAGCCTGGCTGAAAAGAATATCCGGGTCCGTGGAATCCAGGGAATATCCAGCCTTGGATTCGAGCCTTGATGTGTCGAGTGCCTTAGCACCTAGCAGTCCTATCTCTTCACAGACAGTAAATACAAGTTCCAAGGGAGGGTTATTCATGTTGCATTCCCTCAATATCCTTGAGACCTCGATAAGGATCGCCACAGCGGCCTTGTCGTCTGCACCGAGGATGGTATCGCCGGATGAACGAAAGGCCTCCCCATCAAATACAGGCCTGATACCCATTCCAGGTTCGACCGTGTCCAGATGGGCATTGAAGAAGATCGGGGGGCGTGACGGGTCTCCGGAAAGGCGTACCAGTAGATTCCCTGTATCCGAGCCGGTTTCTCCCGTTGAATTGTCCGTATGTGTACTCGCCTCTAGTTCTTCCCTGAAAATGGATTCTATATAACGGGCTACCCTTCCTTCATGGCGGGAGGGGCTGTCAATAGTAACCAATTCCTCGAACGTAGACCTCAGACGTTGTTTATTTATCCTTGTTTGGGGCATTTCCTTTGCTTTTTTCATGATCTTCTGTCCATGGACCCTTCCCCAGGGCAATTTCAAGGACCTCGTCCATATGCTTTACCGGCCTGAAGTCGATCCGCCTTCGTATCTTAGGGGGTATTTCTTCCAAATCCTTCACGTTCTGTTCGGGTAGGACTATTGTAGGGATACCGGCTCTCAAGGCGGCAAGTGCCTTTTCTTTTAGCCCACCTATAGGCAGGATCCGACCCCTCAAGGTAATTTCACCCGTCATCGCCACGCCTTTATCCACCGGCTTTTTTACCAGGGCAGAGACCAGTGCAGTGGTAAGGGTTATGCCTGCCGATGGTCCGTCCTTGGGTATCGCCCCTGAGGGGACGTGTATATGTATGTCAAGCTCTTCGAAGATTTTTGGGTCAAGGCCGAATTCCCTGGCCCTGCTTCTGGCATAGCTGAGTGCTGCCTGGGCCGATTCCTTCATGACCTCTCCCAAAAGCCCTGTCAGCGTCAGGTTACCCTTGCCTTCCATCAAGGTGGCCTCGATTTGCAGGATTTCTCCACCATAAGGTGTCCATGCAAGCCCTGTGGCCACACCCACCTGGCTTTCTTCCCGGGCAAGTTCAGGGATATACCTTGGCACCCCGAGATACTTGTGAAGGTTTGCGCTTGTTATCTTGAATGGACCTGTCTCCCCTTCTGCTATACGCCTTGCAACCTTACGACATACGGCCCCAATCTGGCGTTCAAGCTCTCTAAGGCCTGCTTCTTCGGTATATTCCATGATGATTCTAGCCAGGGTAGGCGCGGAGATTTCCATCATGCCGGGTTTGAGGCCATGTTCCTTGATCTGTCTAGGTATAAGGTATTGTTTGGCAATGGCCTCCTTTTCCTCCGTGGTGTAACCAGAAAGATGTATGATCTCAAGCCGGTCAAGCAGGGCGGAAGGAATGGTATCCGTCACATTGGCAGTGAGTATGAACAGGACCTTGGAAAGATCGAAGGGTACCTCGAGGTAGTGGTCAGAGAAGGTGTTGTTCTGTTCCGGATCAAGGACTTCGAGCAGGGCAGCAGCCGGGTCCCCACGAAAATCCGTGCCAATCTTGTCCACTTCATCCATCATGAATACCGGATTGTTGGTTCCCGCCCTCTTTATTCCCTGTATTATCCTTCCAGGAAGCGCCCCCACATATGTACGGCGGTGGCCACGGATTTCAGCCTCGTCTCTAACCCCCCCAAGGGAAATACGTATGAATTTTCTCCCGAGTGCCTTGGCGATTGAACGGCCAAGGGATGTCTTACCAACCCCTGGTGGGCCGGCAAAGCAGAGTATCGGTCCCTTGACCGAGCGATTGAGTTTTCTGACGGCTATATATTCCAGTATACGTTCCTTGACCTTTTCAAGGTCATAATGATCTTCATCAAGTATCTTTTTCGCCCTCTTTACATCCAGTTTGTCCCTGGAACTCCTGGACCAAGGCAGTTCCACGAGCCAATCCAGGTAGGTTTTTACGATGGAGGTCTCGGAAGAATCCGGATGCATGCTCTCCAGCCGCCTTAGTTGCTTGAGCGCCTCTTCCTCTGTGTCTTCAGGCATACGTGCATCAAGTATCTTCTGCCTGTATTCCTCTATTTCCGTTGCCCTTTCGTCGATCTCCCCAAGCTCCTTTTTTATGGCCCTCAACTGCTCCCGAAGAAAGTATTCCCGTTGGGTCCGGGTCATTTCCTCCTTGGCCTCGGATTGGATCTTTGCCTGAACAGTGGATACCTCCAGTTCCCTTGCGAGGAAGTCGTTGATTTCGCGAAGCCTCTTTTCAGCCTTGCTGGTTTCTAGCAGGGCCTGTGCCTCGTGTATCTTTAGCTTCAGGTTGGATGCGACTATGTCAGCCAGGCGGCCTGGTTCTTCCACGTTGCCCAGCACCGCTCCAAGCTCTGGTGTAAAGATGCCCTTTAGGTTGAAGAGCTTTTCCGCCTGTTCCTTTACATTTCTCATCAAGGCCTCGGTCTTTACATCAATCTCGCCCGGCTCCTCTTCCTTGAAGGGCTTTATCCTTACCTTGAAGAAGGGTCTTTCCTGTATGAATTCCTCTATAGTGCCTTTTACCAGTGCCTGGGCCAGTATCTTTAATCGTCCATCAGGCAACTGAAGGGTTCTCATGATCACGGCCACCACGCCTGTTCTATAAAGATCCTCTTTGCCAGGATGTTCCAGCCCTGCTTCTTTTTGTGTTACCAGGAATATGAGCCGGTCTGAGGCCAATGCCTCGTTGACAGCAGAAACCGATGGTTCACGGCCAACGAAGAGCGGAACTATCATGGACGGAAATACTATAAGATCCCGCACCGCCATCAATGGTAAGATGTCAGGAATATCTATCGATTGATCACTTTCTATTTCAAGCAGGTCTGTAATGGTGTCTTCAATATCCATAATTGATTGGTTTCCCATTGATTTTAGTTTTGTCATCTATTGATCATGACAGTACGACCCGTTCATAGTGTGTTTTTACACTAAAGCTTCTGTAGTCCATGACCTGATACCCTGCCCTGGACGTGGATCCAGATTATGCACTTAAACAGAGGCTATCCCGCAAACTGGCAAGCCGCATAATCCGGTATAATCACTAATAGGATATCTTGTGTATGGTAGCCGCGATTTGATGTTTGCAGGACAGCCTCCGATACGGACCTAAATGGTACTTTGAGATCCTGTGCGCCCCTTCCTATTCCATCAAACCAAGATGGGCATCTCCACCTTTCTGGAATACCTGATCCTCCCTGTAAGGCAGGGATTCCCTTATGTTTTCCGGTATCTCGCCATAAACAGCCTGGAATTCCCTGAGGTGTTCTGCCCTCCCCTTCAAGAAATCCTTGACCTTCTTCTTAAGTAGTTCTTTGTCAGGGAATAGCGGTTCCGCCCGCATGTAATCCATGTTTGCCCGGTCGGATTTGATCGGAAAATAGTAACCAAGGAAGTCAGGCTCAAAGCTGAACCTCAATTGTACCCTAGTGAGGTCGTTGTAAATGGCCAGGGATTGTCTCAATGTCACATTTATTTCGTCTTGGCCGATCGTGCCCGTGTTGGCAAGGTAACACTTGATCCTGTTCCTCTTTATTATGTCATAAAATATTATGGCATGTTCAAGCCTGTTGCCACACATGAACGGATCAAGAAAGAAGACCCTTTTGAATTTTCCAGCCTCTTCAGGGTTTCCTCCTGAACTTTCGATTGATTCGCCGTATATGAACTGCATAGTCGCCTGTTCGGGTGTGAGCTTGTTGATGGCATTGACCAGGGGATTCCTTGTGAGCATTATGATGTAATCCAGCCGGTCTGCCCGAAGGGAAGGGCTTGCTATTTCCAGGTTTTGACGGCTTATGATAGCCCTTCCATTGGCGGTTTTTGATATGTCCTGGAAGTCCGGCATGTAGGGATACTTGCTGATCGCCACGTTTTCCAGGAATGCTTCTCTTGATTCAGCCGCTCTAAGTATTTCTGGCTGGCTGGCGTCGAGCCCCTCGGTTTTTACATAGAGGCCACCGTATTCAAAGGCTGAGTAGCTACCATCGTGTCCAAGGGTTCCACCATCGTCTCCAATCATCTCTGATTGTTCTTTCGGTAGTTTGGCAAATTTTCGGCAGAGGGTGGTGGTTTTTCCTGTTGCTGTCAGCCCTGATACACCGGTTACTACCTCTTTCAGTTCAGGCCGCTCTGTCTCCAGGTCATAGATCCACAACCAGTCCCTGCGGGCACCTGCATGGAGGAAGATACCGGTCTTGTCTATGGCCTTGACCCTCCAGTCTTCGAATTGGAAAACGCCTTTCTTGCCTTCACCTAGGTACACGCTATTTCTGCAGATCTTGACCTGATCTCCCCTTTTTTCTCCCATCCAGAGGCGTATGGTTATATCTTTGTCGATCAACTTCTTGTTTTTGTTGTGGCTGAATGCCTCGTCGGTGAAGAATATTATGGTATATGTAGGGTCTTCTACTACCCTGGCAGCGGGCTGGTCCATCAGGAGTTTCAGGCCATAGGCGATCTGGGAATAGGCTTCCGGAATGAGAAAACGGGTGGTTACACCGTCTCTGCCATCACCGACTATCGTGTCGATGCTTACGATTTTTTCCCGGCTGAGATATTCTATTGCTTCAAGGGCAAGTTGTTCCTCATCTTCGCCAAAGGGATGGTCTATATTATTGTGTGTATGGGGTGCAGACCTCGACATTGGCTCGGAGTCTGCCGCTACAGACCCAATCTGGGTCTGGACGACTCCGTCTTGTCTCAATGCAAGATCCTTTAACTGATCCAAGGTCAGGCCCTCTATCAACCTGCCATCCGCCTTTGCGTCTTCATATATCTTGATAGCGGCCTTTTTAAAATAATTTTCCATTGTCTCCTCCAGATAACGAATTCTCCGTATCCGGCAAGGCGTTTTTTCCATGTGGTTTTTATGGACAGAATCGAGCAATCTGTTGCCCTTGCCGGATGTCATCCTTTTCGTGGGAAAAAGGATGCCTTATTTGAAAAAGGACCTCCTAAAAATTGCCCTTTTGTCCAACAGCTTCGTTGCATTTAAGGGATAATCTTTGAAATATCAAGAAGATGTCTGCGGTTATTTCTTTCATCCCGGATTATGTACTTCAAATGCTGAATAAATAGAATTGTGTTTAAAATTACAAGATGTTACAAGCAAATCTGTATCCTCTTCGGTTCACCCAAAAGGTGCATCAACTTCTCAACGAAATCATCCAGCATTTGAAGCCACAAGAGAGTCGTAATTTCGCCGAATTTGCTGTATTGTCGGGAAGTTGAAGTGTACAAGTAAGTCTTATGTGTCCTCCGCCTTGCTCTTCGACAAACTTGCGAGTTGCATAATCCGGGTTCATGCGTCTCACCCCCTTGAATAAAATTGCCAATTTATCGTGAAAACATATCCCGCCCTTGGGCCGCGGCGTCAACGTTACGGACCACATGAAGGCTTTTTAGAGATACCCAGGGTCATGGCGCCTGCCCGAAACCTTTACACGGCCTGTAACCTGCTGCAGTATCCCTGGTGAAAATACGGTCCTTGAGATGGGGATGTGTCCTTACAGCAACTTGGTTTAAAGGCATAATCCCGGTCCAATGTCTTGGACGGATGCGCGGGAAGGTCTTGAACACGCCAAGCCGCTACTCTCCTGTTGTTTTCCTGGCCGATTCATCCTGTTCATGGAGCAGTCTCGTCGGCTATGATATGGGTATATTACGGAGGGGAGCAGGCCGGTTTCCAAGCGTTGATGGAAAGTATGTCCATTAAGGGATTGTGTTTTTTTCATACCCAGGGCGTCAGCCTACCAGGCAATCCCAAGCCTCAGATCTTACCTTAACAAGATATACCTTTTAAAGTAAGCTTACCGTGAAATATATCCTTACATGGGGCTGTATCTTCTCATGCCCAGAAGATGGCATTAAGGTATACGAACCCCATGAAAGTTTACCTTGAAAATAGAAAAGCTCAAGGTCAAATAGAGGATACAGGATTTTTCCAGGTAACAGAAGGGGAAACTAGCGATAGTAGCCACTAAGAGGCAGGCTATACCTGTGAGAATGTTCGCTTCCTGGCCCAAGTCCATTGTCAGGCTTACATTGTCCCTAGCCATTGTCTTTCTTTGTCCTGTTTTGGGGCAAGCGGCCAGCTTTCGGATGATATTACATCAAACCGTATATGGGGGTGTTAGGGAGGTAAGGATCCATGGCGACGAGAACCTCCTTGACCTGGCAAGGGAATACGATCTTGGCTACAACCAGATAGTAGCCGCCAATCCAACGTTGGATCCGTGGATACCTTCAAGGGGAGACAAAGCAGTCATCCCTTCGATGTACGTTCTGCCGACTACGGGCTTTGCCAGTGGTATTATTATTAATTTGGCGGAGATGCGCCTGTATTATTTTTATAGGGATCCTGTCAAAACAGTCGATATGGTCTCTACCTTCCCCATCGGTGTGGGCAGAAGCGGGTACAGTACAGGCTTGGGGGTTTATACCATATATAGCAAGGCAAAAGATCCTGTATGGGTTCCCCCTCCCTCGGTGAGAAAAGAGGAACCAGATATACCAGTGAAGGTACTCCCAGGTCCGGACAATCCCCTTGGGGGGTTTATCCTGCGTTTTTCCAGGAACGCATATGGTATTCATGGCACCAACAGGCCCTGGGGGGTTGGAAGGCGTGTGAGTCATGGCTGCATAAGGCTCTATCCAGAGGATATCGCAAGGCTTTATTATCTGGTGCCAGTGGGTACGTTGGTCGAGGTCATTTACAAACCGATCAAGGCAGGCAACAGGGACGGTGTCTGTTTCCTTCAGGTATACGAGGATTTTGAAAACAGGATCAAGGATCCGTTTTCCACGGCCCTGATGGAGATCTCCAGGTGCCAGCAAACAATCGGACCAATACATGTGGATTTGAACAGGGTCAAAGAGGCCATCAGGGAACATTCCGGTATACCCATCGCTGTGGCCTGGAAGGAGAAGGGCAGGGAGAGCAGGCCCTAGTCTCAAATTTTCATGAACGGCCTCTCTTTGTATGTGGCCACAGGCCGTTTATCCGTTGGCCCTGCCAGGAGGATGAACATGGCGTCTGCCTTGTAACCCTATACAAGGCAGTAACTACTTTTCACGATTTTCAACGCCAACCCGGTGATCAGTTGGGTTTCTTCGTCCGTCATTTCATGAGTGTTCTTTCAAATATCCTTTCTGTTTTTTTTGCGGTCCTTTCCGCCTTTTTGGCAGCCTTCTCTGCCCTTGCCGTTGCCTTGTCTGCCCGTTCTACAGCCGCCTTTGCCTCTTTGGCCGCCTTTTGAGCATCCTTTGCCGCTGCATCCAACCTGGCTGCGATGTTCTCCAATCGTGAAGCAGCCGCCTCTGCCCTGGCCGCAGCCGCCTTTGCCTCTTCAGCGGCCTTGATGGCCTCTTTCATCTGCGCTTTATCCTGTTGGCTGGGTCCGCAGGCCGGTAGGCAGACAAGAAAAAAGGCTGCCAGAATACATGGAATCAAGAATCTGAGACGTCTGATGGCAGGTAGTTTGTGCATCTTGCACCTCACTTTTTGAGCGAATATAACCTGATGACTATTGTCTCTCTAGCCTATTCCTTTCATGGGAGGTTGGCATCAAATAAAAAAGATAATATAACAATCAGGAATTTGAAACAATATTTACAGGTAGGGGCCCCTGATTCTGGAATGTCTGTTTGGTCCTATCGCTGAGGGGGTCCAAAAAAGAGCGGGTGATAGAGCCCGAGATGTGGATGTTTCTTAAATATATGCCTATGTCCCTGGATGCCAGATTCATAATTCCTTTATGCGCCTATCTGCTTGGCTCGATACCTTTTGGCCTTTTAATTGCTAGGACAAGGGGAATAGATATAAGAGGCAAGGGCAGCGGCAATATCGGGGCAACGAATGTAGCACGGGTGGTTGGAAAGGTATGGGGTTTTTTTACCCTGTGCCTGGATCTCCTGAAGGGATTGCTGCCTGTGCTGGTCTACAAGGTATTGTTCCAGGAAGGCCCAGACGATGTTCTGTTTCTTGCAATTACCGGTTTCATGGCGGTTGCCGGGCACTGCTATTCTATTTTCCTCAGGTTACATGGAGGTAAAGGAGTGGCTACTGCCGCTGGGGTGTTCCTTGGGCTATGTCCTTATGCGGTCCTACTGGCTGCAATAGTCTTTTTCCTGGTGTTTAAAAAATGGGGCTACGTCTCCTTGGGTTCATTGACGGCAACCATCACTTTGCCTGTATTTTTTCATTTTCTGTGCAGGTCACCGTACCTTGAGGCCATGGCCTGGGCCGTTGCCATAATCATATGGATAAAGCACAGGGATAACATAAGGCGACTGATTAACGGAGAAGAAAAGGGGTTCAAGGTTCAAGCCCAAGGGCCTTGATCTTTCTGTGCAGATGCCTTCGTTCGATGCCGATAGCCTCTGCTGTCTTTTTGATATTGCCGTGATGCTCTGCAAGCCTTTTCTCCAGGTACTGTCTCTCGAACAGGGCCTTGGCCTTGCGGAAATCTCCACAGGTGAAACACGGTGCCTCTTCGACAGCTTCGAGAGTCGTGGCGCCCCCATCCGATGGGAGTGCCCTGGTGAAGGTGGGTGGCAGGTCCCCGATATCGATTTCAGGCCTTCTGGAAAGAATTACCAGCCGTTCTATCATATTCCTGAGTTCCCTTACATTACCCGGCCAATCGTATGCCTTGAAGGCCTCAAGTGCCCTGGAGGTTATAGCCTTCTTTGGACCCATGGGTCCTCTCCCTGCGAATTCTCCAAGGAATTCATCGACCAGAAGAGGGATGTCGTCCTTACGTTCCTTGAGGCTGGGTACCTCGATAGGGATTACGTTCAGCCTGAAATAAAGGTCTTCCCGGAAGGCTCCCTTCCTAATCTCTTCCTCCAGATCCTTGTTGGTGGCGGCAATGATTCTGACATCCACCTTTATGGTCTTGTTGCCTCCTACCCGTTCAAATCGTTGTTCCTGAAGTATGCGGAGAATCTTTGCTTGTGTTTTCATGCTCATGTCTCCGATTTCATCCAGGAATAGGGTCCCACCGTTTGCAAGATCGAACTTACCCCTCTTCATTGAGGTGGCGCCAGTAAAGGCCCCTTTTTCATGGCCGAAGAGTTCGCTCTCTATTAGGTCTTCCGGGATGGCGGCACAGTTTACCTCCATCATGGGTTTCCCGCTTCTTTTGCTCAGGCGGTGGATGGTTTGGGCAACCAGTTCTTTACCGGTTCCATTATCTCCCTGTATTAGGACCCATGCGTCGGTAGGGGCCACGATCGCGATCTGTTCCTTGAGGCGCCTCATGGGTTCGCTTTCCCCGGTAAGCTCCCTGCTAGGCTGGGTCTTTGCCTTTAATAGTACATTTTCTTCCTGGAGGTCACGGTATTTGAGGGCATTTTGGATGGTAAGGACAAGTGGTTCATAGGAAAGAGGTTTTTCCACAAAGTCAAAGGCCCCGAGTTTAGTAGCCTTTACAGCAGTCTCGATTGTTCCATGGCCGGACATGATTACAACCGGTATGAAAGGCCATTCCTGCTTTATCCTTTTCAACACCTCAAGACCATCCATGCCCGGCATCCATATATCCAGAAGCACAAGGTCGGGTAGATCATCACCCATCAGTTGCAGGCACCTTTTGCCATTGAGCGCGGTAATTACTTGAAATCCCTCGTCTTCAAGGATGTCAGTAACCGAATCCAGGATCGTTTGTTCATCATCTACTATAAGTATTTTGGAATTCATCATGCCCTGTATCCTATCGCCAGACAATTCCGGATCATGTTTCAGATGGGAAGCCTTATTACGAACCTGGTACCCTTGGGTCTGTTTTCTTCCACCGTAATTGTTCCATTATGATCCGAAATAATAGAGTTGACAATTGCAAGCCCAAGACCTGTTCCTCCCTTCCTTTTTGAAAAGTATGGTTCAAATAGTCTGGAGCGGTCGGATGCATCGATGCCCACCCCGGTATCACATACCTCCAGTACAAGTTGGTCGGCTTCATCATTGGTAGTTATGAGGATCTTGACACGTCCTCCATCGGGCATGGCCGATACAGCATTTTCCACCAGGTTGACAAGGACCCTTTTTATTTGGTCCGGGTCCACCTTGATCCTCGATAGATCGGGGTGGGCATCGATGCTGAATTCGATAGCGGGATTGCCCTCCCGGTACATGGAAATCACCTCGTCAGCGAGTTCCCTAAGATCGGTAAGCATCATTCTGGGAGCGGGCATCCTGGCAAATCTCGAGAATTCGTCTACCAGTCTTCGAAGTTCTTCCACCTGACTGATAATGGTATTGGTGCATCTTTCGAGGACCTTTTGTCCGCCGGTGTCCAGTTTGTCCATGTATTTTTTCCTGAGCCTTTGGGCCGAAAGCTTGATGGGGGTAAGGGGGTTTTTTACCTCGTGTGCTATCCGTCTGGCCACCTCCCGCCATGCGGCAATGCGTTGTATCCTTTCGAGTTCTGTAAGATCATCAAAAACTACGACTACGCCGAGAGACCTGTCCTCTTGATCCCTGAGGACCGTGAAGTTGACCACCAGGGAAAGCGTTTTGTCTCCGACCGTAAGCCGTATGGGGCGTTGAAGCGTGCCCTTTGCCGATTCCAGCAACTCCTGTCTTATCTCCTCAAATTCCTCGGCTTGGGCAGGGGTGAGGATTTCCTTGTAGGGCTTTCCAACAAGCTTGGATGCAGGTATCGAAAGGATCTCTTCGGCAGATCGGTTAACCGTGGTAATGGCCCCTTTCCTGTCTATTGAGATCACCCCTGTGGTTACATTCTGAAGAAGGATCTCCATATAGCGTCTTCGATGTTCCAGTTCGGCATAACTGCTTAGTAGTTGGCGGGAAGCGTCCTCTGCACGACGTTTTGCCTCCTTGAGATCCTGGGTCATGGTATTGAAGGCGCGTACCAGAGAGCTAAGCTCATCCCTTCCCTGAACCTCAAGGCTGAAATCAAGGTCTCCCTGGGCGATCCTGTGTGTGGCATCTGCCAGCATCTGGACCGGCTCGGTTATACCCCTTGCCAGCCGAAAGCCAAACCAGATGGATACGAAGAGAATCAACAAGGTGATCAGGAACAGTGTTATAAGCAGTGTGACCTTTATGGGGTCTTGAAACAGCTTTAGTTGTCGATAATCTTCATATCCAGAGCGGATTTCTTCGAGTAACTGGCCCATGTCCTGAGGGATCAGCCTTCCAAGGCAAAGATATGCCACGACCTGACCCTTTGTATTCTGTAACGGCCTTACGACCCTTAGCAATTCACCGTTTTCCAGGACGCTGGTGAAGACCCCATAATCCTGATCCGTCAATTTCTGAGCCATGGCCGAGGCGGAGATCATAGGTGGGCTGCCAACCATGGGAAGCCAGGTTTTTACGTATATGTTTTCAAGGGCTGGCCCAAGGACCTCTACCGAACTCAATGGCAACATATCCCACAGGGCCTGCCTGCCCGGAAGCAGTGGAGCCGGGTTGATGAGATCCTCAAGACAGGATCGGCTGATCCTGCCGGATTCGTCGATACATTTCATGCTTACGGCCCTGCCAAGGGCCTGTGATACCCTTTTCAGCTCACCAACCTGATCCTTGTAATATATTTTTCCCACGGTTAGCGCATTGTTAAGGGAACGTTCCACCTTTACGTCAAACCAGTATTCCAGGCTCGTACGCAGAAACTGGAACGATACAAAAAACAGGACAAGGGTTGGAATAAGGGAAAGGGAGACAAAGGCAATGACGAGTTTTGTCCTGAGCTTGGCCCCAAGGAGGTTTTTGCGGTCTTCAAAGACCAGCTTCACAAGGTTTCTTACCACCAGGAAACTCAAGACCAGGATGAGCAGGATATTCAGATTTATGACTGCAAATATCAAGACGTTGCTGCTGGTAGGCAGTGGGGCTGCATGGGAAATAAGAAAGTATTCCGCAAGGGAAAGCAGGCCTATTAGCACCCCTGCTGCCAGCATGAGAACACGTTCTCTCTTGCGGCGGATGGATTCCTTATCAGTACGTAAAGCGGATTTCATACCACCTTGTCTCAATTCCCCATGAGGAAAAGATTTCCATCAATCTCTTGAATGGCAGGGATGATTCCATCTTTTCCACCCTTGCCCTTACCCTGAGCACATAGTCTGTTCTTTGCTCCGGCAGCCTGGACAGGGCAATGACCGGTACGTCGTTTATCTCAAAACCTATTTTTTCTGCTTCTTCAAGGGTCCTGACACTTATGACCCTGGGTTCATCAAGACCAAAACCTATCCGGTATTCCCCCTTGAGATTGTCGAAGGTCAGGATCCTGACCACCTTTTGACGTGCAAGGGTCTTGTCGAGCAAGAAACGGTGTACCTTGAGTTCCAGGTCGAAGGTGTATTTGACCGGAACACCGGTGGCAAGGACCTTGTAGATAATGGGAGGACAGCCGTTTTTAAGGGAAAAATAGGCCAGCAATTCCTTGTCGGAGCTTGCCAAGGTCAACCCATAGATTTTGGGGTTGATTGCTTCCGGGTCCTGACACCAGGCAGTAGCAGGCTGCATGAACCATGATAAGATGTGCAGGAAGACCAGTAACAATGCTGTGGTTATCCGATAGCTTGTTTGCGTCACGGATGATATCAAATTACAATAAAAGAAGTTGTGCAAGGGGCATGTGAAGGCACCAGAAATTTTACCGTGAAAACACATCCTGCCATCGGGCCGCATGAAGGTTTGTTCGAAAATACCAGCTCCATGTGACTGTTCACATCATTTATTGCACCTGGCACTCGGGTGATGCCCTTCCATTGCCACGAAAGGGTTACGACGGCACGACGAAAACGGTACGCTTTCCTCTTGCAGGTCTTCTGGTTCGAGATGAAGGGTTGTGGAAAGGGATCTTGGACAGCATGGTGTCCATTAACTTCCTTTACGTTCAATGTGCAGGTCCAGTTCTACATTTTTGAAGCAGGCCGCAATAAAAATACCTCCGCAATAAAAATTTTTACCGTAAAGGTATATCCTTAACCAGGGTAGATGGGTTATGTGGGTAGATTTTCATACCTGTCCAACCCAAAAAAGTTTTTAAAACTCTATTGACACCCTGTCCTAAAAGATTTATATATGCACATACAAAATCGACATAACAGTTGCCCCTGCTGGCCCTCTGTACCATCTCCAACAAAGACGACCAACATACCCACCTCCATCCTTCTTTGAACCAGCAGGGGCATTTATTTTTTGTCTGTATTGGATTCCCTTGGAACAAAAACGAATAACTCTCCTGGCCTTTTTAGGGTACTGGCAATCTTTCCTGCTTTTTCACCTGTCCCACAGTAGAGATCAAGTCGGTATGGACCCTTGATGGCACCTCCCGTGTCCTGCGACAGGACAAGGCCGGAGAAGGACTGTAGCCCCTCTTGAACGTCTGAGGTGTCAGCCGGGGCAGGGATATCGAGGAAATAGAGTCCTCCCAGGGGATAAATCCCCTGGTCCAGGGCTACCGAGGTCATTGGCACCAGTACCTGTCCGGTTTTGCCAACCGGCCCGTGTTCTTCCCATCTGAAGAAGATATATCTTGGGTTGATGCGGCATGCCTCCTGGAATTGTTCCGGATGCCTTTCTGCCCACCGTCGTATTCCTGGCCAATGGGCGTCGGATGGCTTCAATATGCCTTTGTCAATCAACCAGCGTCCCATGCTGTGATATGGGCGCCCATTGCTGGCAGCATAATGAATAAACCTTTTGGAACCATCAGGGAATTCCAATATGCCCGAGCCCTGGATGTGGAGCAAGAGCCCGTCTACGGGTGATTTCAACCAGGCAAGTACCGGGGTGTTTTTCAGGGGATTCCGATAGTCAATCTCCCATCTCGTATAATATGGGACCATGTTGTGGCCATTGATACGGCCCCATAGTACCCTGTCCGGCAGAGTGTCATCAAACTCCCTCAGGTTGATACGGACCAAATCGGCCGGAATACCATAAACTGGATAGGGATAATGATTGGTCCGTCTGGGGGATGCCTTTATTTCCGGTTCAAAATAACCTGTAACCAACAAGGATCCACGTTTCACGTGGAACCCTTCAACATGATTGTTGAGTCGGTAAATACGAAAGGTTTTCTGGATCACCTCATGGAGTTCTCCTGGGGCCATGCCATGGCCTATACATCGTTTAAGCCTTAAGAGTGCCTGGCGCATGGCAGGGACCGGGATGGTATCCTTTCCGAAATGCATCCGTTCATTGTCGGCCCTTGTTGCCAGAAAGGCGATACTCCTGTCCAATGCCTGTTGTAACCTTTCCGGCCTTTCAGGGAGCAAGGGGCCGGGCAAATCCTGTAATCTGACCTCGGTAAAGAGCGTGGGCTTTCGGGAGGGCAGCTCGAATTTGATAAACCAGAACAGGATGGCGATCGATGCCGCCAGTATCAATATCCAATAGCGGCTGTTGCGGAATCCAGTACCCAGCATACCTTATAATCCGGTGGCCTTTACCTGTCTTTTTACCGCCTCTACCGATTGATCCAGGGCCTGTTTTTCTTTAGAGGTAAGCTCAAATTCCAGAATCCTTTCTATCCCTTTCTTACCCAATACTACGGGAACCCCCATAAACAAACCATTTACCCCGTATTCACCCTCTAGATAAGCCGCACAAGGCAGCACCCTCTTCTTGTCCTTTAGTATTGCTTCAGCCATCTCAATCGCTGCCAGACCAGGGGTGGAAAAGGCACTTCCCGTCTTCAAGTATTGAACGATTTCTGCCCCGCCCTCCCTGGTACGCCGAATAATTTCTTCAAGCTGGTCTGGTGATAGCAGTTCCTTCACGGGGACACCTCCGACACTGGCAAGCCTGACAAGTGGCAGCATATTGTCTCCATGTATTCCCATGACAAGGGCAGATACATCCGAGGGAGAGACCCCGACTGCCTTGGCAATAAGGGTACGGTATCTGGCAGAATCCAGGACCCCGGCCATACCAATGATCCGGGTCTTGGGAAACCCTGAGACCTTGAATACGGTATAGACCATTGCGTCTATCGGATTGGTTACAACGATTATACATGCATTGGGAGAGTTGGCGGCCACCTGTTTGGTAACGGATTTTATGATCTGGACGTTTTTTTCCAGCAGGTCGTCCCTGGTCATTCCTGGTTTCCTGGCAAGGCCGGCAGTGATTATGACTACATCGGAGCCGGCCGTATCGGCATAGTCGTTGGTTCCGATTATTGTTCCACAAAAACCGCAAAGCGGTGCAGCCTGGGACAGATCCAGCGCCTTGCCCTGCGGGATGCCGGATACCACGTCCAAAAGTACAATCTCTTGGGCGATGGCCCTGCTGACAGCCCATTGTGCAGCAGAGGTTCCTACGGCACCTGCGCCTATGATACTGAGTTTGTTTGCTGATTGGTTTCCTTGTTCGTTCATGGTGTCTCCTTTAAGTCCATTGAGTTCCTTGCGTGCTTGGTTATAACCATTCGCAGGGTTATACTAAAAATTGTGAAAAGTTTCCGATCCCTATGCGGTCACAGGGTAGGATGCACACAACAGACGGAAGGCACGAAGGCGGCTTCCTTCCCTGTAATCAGCTACCTTATGCGGTTGATTGGGTACTCTTTGGGTCGTATGGTTTGATTGCCTTTTCGTCCAGCGAAATTGTCAATCTTGTCTGATCGATCCTTCTGGCCATATGTATAGTAATACCCCATGGCCTCTGGCAACAGGGCCTTGATTCTGGCAATCCTGGATGAATCCGAGGGGTGCGTGCTGAGGAATTCAGGGGGCGCCCCCTTATCTGAATCAAGTGCCATCATCCTTTCCCAGAAACCTAGGGCTTCTCTGGGATCATAACCTGCCATGGCCATGAAAATAAGGCCGAGGTGATCGGCCTCCTCCTCTTGGATCCTGCTGTATGGCAAAAGCAGCCCGATTTGGGCGCCAAGGCCGTATGCGGCCATAAACAACCGGCGTGTCGAGTCGCCATCCTGTTCCAATGCAGATGAGAGTGCCATGCCGCCGAGTTGAACTGCAAGTGCCTGGCTCATACGTTCAGCCCCATGGTTGGCTATGGCATGGGCTATTTCGTGTCCAAGGACCACGGCAAGCCCGTTGTCATCCCTGGCAACCGGTAAGAGGCCCGTGTAAACGACCACCTTGCCGCCTGGCATGCACCATGCATTCATTGCCTTGTCTTCAACCAGGTTAAATTCCCAGTGATAACCTGTTATAATATGGGCCATGTTCCTTCGTCTCAGGTAATCTTCCACGGCACGTTTGATGTTTTCACCAACACGCCTGACCATGGCCGCCTTTACAGGATCATGAGAAATCCTGTGTTTCTTCAGGAAATTCTGATAGGATTGGAAGCTCATGGCCATTAGTTGGTTTCGCGGTACAAGGTTGAGCTGGTGGCGTCCGGTTATAGGAACCGTGGTGCATGCGGCCACAATGAGGGTTAGCAGGGGTATAATGGATGGAAATTTCGGGAATCTGGACATCACGATAGCGAACTAAACGGACTCAAGTATAGAATATCCCTGTTAAATCTTTATGCGGCCCGTACTCTTTACGCCGCATGAAGGGGCATGAAAATTCGGCCCGAGGGAAGGTTGTATTTTCAAGGTAAAATTGACAGAAATTTTTCTTTAATTAATATCCATTTCATGGGCAGATTGCCATGTATTTTTGTATTTGATCCAGGGTCGTGCTGAAATTTGTGAGAATTTCCCGACCGTAGTTACAGGGCATGCACCAGAGGGTATTTTCCCGCTGAGAGCCGGGCCCTTTCGAGTGCATCCCTGCTGCTTCCGTCTTTATAAAGAATCGCAATAATGAATAATGCTTTTCGTCCAAAGGCAAGTCATGGGTCCAATGCCTCATTAAAGTGGCACCAGGGACTCAACAGGATATATGATGATATCCTTCGCACCGATGATCTGCACCAGCGTCTCAGCATAATCACCCAGGGGATAGTAGACACCTTTGATGCGGATTTCTGCCGTATCTGGATAATTAAACCAGGTGACATCTGTGGTGATGGGTGCATCCATGCAAAGGTGGCCCGGGCAATCCATCCATGTCTGGACAGCTCAAAATGTCTGCACCTTGCGGCCAGTTCAGGAAGGTATACCAGTATCCAAGGATCACACAAAAGGGTTCCTTTTGGGTATTATAAGATAGGACGCATAGCCTCTGGCCTTGAAAAGAAGTTTCTCACGAACAATGTGACCTCTGACCCCAGGGTTCATAATCACGAGTGGGCCGAGAGGTTGGGGCTGAAGGCGTTCGTGGGTTACCAGTTGAGGGATAGCATGGGTGGTACCATAGGGGTGTTGGCCCTTTTTTCCAGGCACACGATATCCCAGGACGAATATGCCATACTGGAAAACGTTGCCAATACAACCGGCTATATAATCCAGGCTGGATTTTCTGCCGAAAGGTTGACAAGGGAGATAGAGGAAAGGAGACGTCTTCAAAATTTTTTCAGGCAGATCTCTGCGGAACAAAAGACGATCCTGCAAAATGTAAATTTAGGCATCATAAGGGAACAAAACGGATATATCGTATGGAGTAACGATCCCCTTGGTAAGATCATGGGATGTAAGTCCCACGAGATCATCGGTCATCCCATAGAAACCCTTTTCCAGCCTGGTGACGAGGTTTCCAATGTTCTCAAGGAATTGAGGTCAATGGCAAGGTATGGGTTTGGGGACAGTAGGGAGATATTGATTCATAACCGGTTCGGCAAGGAGCTATGGTGCCGCCTGTCTGTCTCCCTCATAGATATCGATGATGCCCACAAGGGATCTATTTGGATACTTGAGGATACAACCCAGGCCAGGAAGGCTGAAACCGAACGCAAGGAGATCAAGAAGCAGCTTCAACAGGCCCAAAAGATGGAGGCACTTGGTACATTGGCCGGTGGCACTGCCCATGAATTCAATAACCTGCTACAGGCCATTTCTTCCTATACCTCCTGGCTTCAAAACAATAACAAGGATCCGAAGTTTTCCAAGTACCTTTCGAGGATACAAAACAGTGTGAAAAATGCAGCAGGCTTGACGAAGAGTCTATTGTCCTTTGCCAGGACAAACGACGGAAAGAAGACCACGGTCTTTCCAAAGACAATCGTCAAGGAAATTGCCATACTTGTAAGACATAGCTTTGATCGAAAGATAACCGTGGATGTCAAATTACCCGATGACTTGTGGCCAGTCAGGGCCAATGCCCAGAAGATACACCAGGCATTACTCAACCTGTGCCTTAACGCCAGGGATGCCATGCCCGATGGCGGCCGTCTCTTGATAGAGGCGGCCAATGTCACCTGGCCAGACGGATCAGGACCGGCTTCCATAATTCTTCCACCTGGCAAATATGTCTCGTTCCGCGTGAAGGATACAGGGTGTGGCATACCAGATGAGTTGAGACAGCATGTGTTCGAACCCTTCTTTACCACCAAGGAAACGGGTAAGGGAACAGGCCTGGGGCTTGCGGTGGTATACGGGATTGTAAAGGCCCATAGAGGGGCAGTGCATTTTGACAGCGAGCCCGGTATTGGAAGTTGTTTCCAATTTTTCATCCCGGCAACCGAGATAATCGTGCCAGGGTTCAAAAGGACGGAGCGACAGGTCAAGGGAGAGGGAACGATCCTGCTCATAGACGACGAAAAAGACGTAAGAGAAAGCCTGAAAAAGATTATCGAGATGCTGTGTTACAGGGTGCTGGTGGCTGAGGATGGGCAGAAGGGCCTCGAAATGTACGCAGCCAGGCGTGGTGAAATCGATCTCATCATCCTTGACATGATTATGCCCAAATTGAATGGGTCAGAGGTGTTGAATCGTCTTCAAGCCATGGGTAATCAAGCCCCTGTGATAATTCTTACCGGCCACATGACAGAGGCAGATATGTACAATTTTCTTTCACCGCGGCCAAGAAAGATCCTGGAAAAACCGGCTGATCTACCGCGTCTAGCTGAAACCATTCACGAGATTCTCAAAGGTTCCCGGACGGCACATTAAAATTTTCTTGAAATTCAGGTTTGACCATCCTCTCCGGCCGCGGCGGGATTTTGAAGGCTTTCAGCGTGGCCCAGTTGGCGCAGTGTCATGTATCTGTACCAAGCGTGCCCATTAAACCTGACAAGGCTGCTGGCTGACAGGACTATATTACTAGTGGACTTGGTGGGGACAAGCAGGGTATGTTCCCGTTTTCTCTTCATGGGTGGGGGGCCACGTGAAGGTTCAATATGCAAAAAGTTTATTCTAATTGGGTGGAAATAGATCTTTCTGCCATCAGACACAACATCCGCGTGCTTCGGGCTATTGCCCTAAAATCCGGCGCACAATTGATGCCGGTTATAAAATCCGAGGCATATGGCCATGGTCTGGTGGAAGTTGGCAGGCTGCTGGACCGGGAAGGGATATGGGGGCTTGGAATCTCAGAGATAGAAGAGGCCCACATGCTCAGGCAAGCAGGTGTGAACAGCCCCCTTTTCCTGCTTTCAGGATTTCCTCTTGATGCCGTCAGGGAGATAGTCGGATTGAATTTGATCCCTGGCATATGCCGTATCGAGGAGTTGAATACATTGAACAGCTACTGTTCCAGGGAAGGGATGAAGAGGCAACCTGTTCACCTCAAGGTGGATACTGGCATGGGGCGTCTAGGGTTTTCAAGGTCCAGACTCCTTGAAATCGTGAAGATGAAGGCTTCATGGCCCGCGTTGGAATTTTCAGGTATCTATTCCCACATGCCGGTGGCAGATACGCCCTCAGACCCTTTTAATAGGCTTCAACTTGAGAGCTTTGATTCCATACTGGCAGATGTCGTCAAGGCAGGTTGGCATTTCAGGTGGGTCCATATCGCCAATTCTGCGGGCCTCATACATTTTGAAATGGCAAGATATAATCTGGTGCGTCCAGGACTGGGTATTTACGGGGTCTATCCAGACAGGTCCGGCCGGGATATACTTGACCTGAGACCTGCCATGGGTTTTAAGAGCAGAATAGTGGACATACGTTGTGTACCATCCGATACCGCCATCGGTTATGGGCACAGCTTTTATACGAAAAGGCAGTCAAGGATCGCTGTCGTTCCTGTGGGATATGACGATGGCTTCATTAGGAGTTTATCAAACAAGGCAGAGGTTCTTATCCATGGAGTCCGATGTCCTGTGGTAGGCCGGATATGCATGAAGGCATTGATGGTAGATGTTTCGTGCCTTGCATCGGCCGGTTCTGGAGACGAGGTGGTTCTTCTGGGATGCCAGGGAGACGAGAGTATCACGCTTGATGAGCTTGCCCAGAGGGCTGGTACGATAAGCTACGAATTGATGTGCCTTTTGGGAAGGTTGAACTTCAGAAGGTATCTTTAAGGATTGAAAAAATGTTTGGTATTGGGCTTCCTGAACTAATTCTGATCATGGCCCTGGCATTAATCGTGCTGGGGCCCGATCAGCTTCCCAAGGTAGCGAAGCAGCTTGCCCGTTTTGTGGTGGATCTTAAGAAGGCCTCGGAGGAATTCAAGCAACAGCTGGACCTGGAAGAATTCAAAGAGATCAAGGAACTCAAGGATCTCAAGAATCCCCTTTCATGGGATCTTGGCCCTGGTGCCCACAGGGAAGGGCATGTATCAGAAGGCGCTGCTGGTCCTGGCGGGAAAGATGAGACAACCAGGGGCAATCCTGGGGGACTGGGGCCTGAATGGCGCGAGGCCTCAGGCCCGGCTGCATCCGACAAGGGGCGAGGAACACCTGAAAAGAGGGATAACGCAGCGGACCTGGAGGAATGGGAGAAGGACGTGGTTTCACCGGCAGGTACATCAGAGAAGGAAAAGGATGGGCCAGAGGAACCACGAAAGACCAGCGATCAGGCCGAGGAAATGCCCAAGTAGATGTCCCTGGACACCCTTCCCTTTCAGTCGCATCTGGGTGAGCTAAGACGGCGGCTTATTACCTGCCTTGCAGCCTTTTGCATTGCCTTCATTGTCTGCTACGCCTTTTCCAGACCCCTTGTAGCGATACTGTTCTATCCGGTCAGGCAGGCCCTGCCCCCTGACAGCTCCCTTGTTTTCACTGCCCTGACTGAAGGGTTTATGACCTATATCAAGGTGGCCTTCTGGAGTGCCCTCATCGTATCAACCCCTGTGATACTGTATCAGATATGGGGATTTCTGGCGCCAGGCCTGTATGAAAACGAAAAGCGGATCCTGAAAAAGATTATTTTCTTGGGACTGGGTCTCTTCCTGGCTGGAGGGATATTCGGCTACTGGATCATAATGCCAGCGATACTCACCATAACCCTGGGATACGCAAACCAGGGCCTTGAGGCCCTGCCCAGGCTCCAGAATTATCTGCTGTTTGCCTTGAAGACCATATTTATCTTCGGGTTGATCTTCGAAATACCCTTTCTCATGGCCATTGCTGGTCGAAGCGGTTTGATAGGGAAGGACTATTTCAAAAAAAATCGCAAGTTGAGTTATCTGGCCCTGTATATTCTCGCGGTCGTGATAGTGCCCACGGATCTCTTTTCCCAGCTTTTGCTCTTTGGGCCGTTGGTTGCCATGTTTGAGATAGGTATATGTTTGACCGATTGGTTCATAAGTGAAAAATCTAAGTCGGAATAAGATCTACAGGGAAATCAACAGGCAAGCCTTTCATGAATGCATCGGGTGTCAGGGGCCCTTTGCAAAATTTTTCAAGGAAGTCCAGCAGATCGTACCTGTTTCCATTGCGCCACCAGTCCTTGAGGATGGTAAAGACCTTTTTATCAAGTACCCAGTTTTCACCCAGTTGCGCAACCAGATATTCCCACATGCACGATGCGCCCAGAAATGCCGTAAAGTAATCCATGGCATAAAAATCTGGCATGAGATCGAACAGGTACGTCTCTGGATCATACGAGAAACCTGTCTCCTGTTTCAGGATCCGGGCATACAGATCTTGCCCCCTTTGTATCCATCCCCTTGAAAAATTTTCAAATTCTATAATAGACTTGGCAGCGTATCTCCTGGCAAGTATTAATAATTTTGCGCCATGTACCTGGGATATCATTTCAGCCATTGCGCGTTTGAGCCCAAGTACCTCTGTAAGGAAATACCTGGACATGCACAGCCTCTGCAAAAGGAAGGCAAAGGATTCTGAAAGGGCAAGGGACTGGTAGAAGTCCTTGTATTTCGGCGCAAGTCCCTCATCGGTATAGATAAGGCTGAGCGCATGTCCAAGTTCATGGAACAGGGCTTCAAGGTCCAGCCACCCCAAGCCTGGCCCTATGATTATATGGATATCCCTGGGGATCCTTATCGGCATACAGAATGATTGACTACCGGATGTCCTGGCTGCATGGATAGTTAGCCTGGAATTATTGAAAATTTCAATGCCTGAGCGCGAAAAATATTCCCTTATTGTCTCCTTGAGATCACTGCGCGGGAAATATTGATCCAGGTATCTCAGGCCCAACAGATATATTGCATCGAACCTGATGGCCGCATCCAGGCTCAGACCAGTGGCGGCCTCAAGCCAGGGAGATATGAGCTTATGGTATCGATAGCTTGTAATATCAAGAAATTGCCTGGCAAGTCTTGCTACATCCTCGAGGGGTTTCCCCCTCTTTGCCTGGCAGTAAGTCGGATAGTCCCGGTAACCAAGGTCTTCTCCCACGGCAGCAAGCATCGCCTGCCAGGTGGCATGGCTGAACGGGGCAAGGAACCTGCAAAGGGACCTGATTTCCTTTGCAAGCAATCTCCTGGCCTCCTGCTCCGGTTGTTCCTGGCACCAGGTTATTACCCTTGAAAAGGGGATGTCTTTTCCCATCACCTGTGCCTTGGCACCAGACATCCAGGTGGTGAACATGGCCTGGGCAGGTTCTACCCGCTGGCGTACATAGAGGTCCATGGCCTGGTAAAGGGTTTCGCTGGGACATTGATTGTTGGAAAGTGCCTCTTTGATGGACGAAATCTCAGATAAGCTCAAGTGGGTTGGAGGACCGCCTTCCTGGTTGCAGTCTTGTCCGTCAAGCTGGAGCAAGAGGTCCCTTTTTCTCATGGCAATGGTAAGATCAAGGATGTGACGTGTTATTGTGTCCAGAGTCCCGTCCTCCTCGTATGTTGTTGCTTACAGGGTACTGTCATCTACAGCGTTGCCGGGTGCAACGGGGTTAGAAGGACTGCATCCCTTGTATATACCATGCTGGCGTTCTTTAGGGGCTTAAGCAGATACGAATAGATAGATTAACGTCAAGGCACCGGTGATTTGGCCTGCGCACAGCCCTTATGTTTGCCAGGTGGATACGTCGAGTATTGCCCGACTGATTCCATCTACCACCTTGGCAGCCCTTTCAAAGTCGATCGTATCCGGGAGATCGGATGGGCGGTGGTAGTGTGGATTCCTGTAGAATGCAGTGTCTGTAACCATGACCGCCGGGTAACCCATTTTATAGAATGACCAGTGGTCGGAGAAATCTATCCCGATAACCAGCCACGGTGCATTCAGACTTTCTGCAGGCAGATCCGTGCCCCTGGAAAAACCATCCTTGATTCGATTGGTCCAGGATGTGGATCTCTTATTACCTACCAGGGCGATAAAGTTTCCTGTATCCGGATAGATACGATTCATAAAGAACAGGGGGAACCTTTGGCTGTTTGGCCTGTCAGAAAAATATCCTATCATCTCCAGGCATATCATGCCCATTACGTTGGCAGATGACCTTTTGAGTTTTTGGGCATAGTGGTAGCTTCCCATGTTCCTGGTGCGGAAGGCCGGTGGTTCTTCAAGGGTAAATGTAACAAGCCTCAGGCCCTCAGGGGGCGAATTGGCCAGGATACGGGCGACCTCCATGACCCCAGCTATGCCACTGGCATTGTCGTCGGCCCCGGGGGAGCCGGAAACCGTATCGTAATGCGCCCCTACTATCACAAGGGCCTTTTCCCTGGATATCCCGGTGCCATTTAGATGCCCTGGTGCGGCGATGACATTGCAATAGGTTGCGTTTTTATACCGAAATGGCTTAAATTCTACCTTGTAGCCCAGCTCGCTGAACCTATCTGCCAGTATCCGGGCCACCTTGTCCAGGGTTTCGGGGATGCTGCAAGGTCTTGGCCCTATCTTGTCTGCAAGGAGTTCTATCCAGTAACGTATCTGTGACGGGTCGGCCTTTGGAACACGGTGACTTGCCATTTTTTCTATTTCACCGATAGGTAATGAATAGTTGCGGGCATGATATCCTGGTCTGAAAATACATTATCCATGCGGATAATTTCTGCAGGAGGCATTCCCTGTTCGTCCCTGTTTTTTGGGGGATACATGTCTTGCTTTCCTCTTCGGCCATGAATCCAAACCTCTTCGGCTCGTATCTTTGACGCTGCAGCTCAGGCCATGACAACGGGGCCCAGGCCGCAGAAGGTTTACGTACAGACATTATTATATTTATCTTATTTGTCGATTATAGAACCTAAGCACCAGGAATGAAAAGGACAAGCAAGGAATGATTTCCGGTGTACGGCCGCATGGAGGTTTTGGGGAAAAGGTAGATTTGCGGGTATGAAAAAAAGGGATTGGCAAAAGAAGGTGGATGGTCACAGGCAGCGTCTCCGGGAAAGGTTTTTGGAATATGGGCTTTCCTCCTTTACCGATGATGAGATCCTGGAATTACTTCTAAGCCTTGGAACCCCAAGGCAGGATTGCAAGGAAAGGGCCAGGGCCGCCAGAAAACATTTTGGTTCCCTTGCCGCAGTTCTGGAGGCGCCCGATCAGGAATTGTTAAAGATAAAGGGCATAGGGCCCAATAACATCTTTGCGCTGAAGTTTATCCATGAGGTTGCCAGGAAGTTTCTCCGTTGCAGGCTTGAGGGGAAGAATTACATCAAGGCCGCTTCAGACATGGCTGAATACCTTTGGCATTCTCTATCGTTCAAGGAAAGGGAGGTTTTTGTAGCGGCATTTCTCGATGCAGCCCACGGTATCATAAAAGTGGAAGAACTTTTTGAGGGTAGCCTTACCGCCAGTGTAGTATATCCACGGGAGGTTATAAGGAAGGCCCTGGATTACCAGGCCGCTGCCCTTGTTTTTGCTCACAACCATCCCTCAGGCAACCTCAAGCCATCCAGGGCGGACCATGCGGTGACTAGACGCCTGTTCCTTGGGGCAAGGCTCCTCGATATACAGGTACTCGACCATATTATCATAGGGGGGCCTGGAAGCTATTTGAGCTTTGCAGAGGAGGGGTGGATGGAGGAGATGGGACGCGAGATGGCAAATATACTCCGGTAGGCTGATGTGGTCCTGAAAAATTTTTCATCTAGATGGCTTGTAACGATATCTATTACATGAATGTTGCCCTTGAGCAGGCAAGGCTTGCCAGGCTGAAGGGCGAGGTCCCGGTGGGTGCGGTATTGGTCTCTGGAACAGGGAAGATACTGAGCAGGGCCTATAACAGGCCCATTGGCCTGAACGATCCCACTGCACATGCAGAGATCCTTGCACTTAGGGATGGAGGGGCGCTTCTTGGAAACTACAGGCTGACCGATGCGACTTTGTATGTTACATTGGAGCCATGTGTAATGTGTGCCGGTGCCATGGTCCTTGCCCGGATAAAGAGACTTGTTTTTGCTGCCAGTGATCCTAAAGCCGGTGCATGTGGTAGCGTATTCAATATTCCAGATTGTAACCGACTTAATCACAGGGTGGCGGTCACCAAGGGAATACTGGCAGGGGAAAGCAGGGCGTTGCTTCAGGCATTTTTCAGGGAAAGACGGGGCAATCGTCCATTTGCCTGAAGGGTAACCAATCACAGGATTGTTGTTGAAAATTGCGGAAATCCTTGATTGGTATACCCATGGAGGTCATGGCCAGCGGAGAGGTACCGAAGTGGCCATAACGGGGACGACTCGAAATCGTCTGTACGCCCAAAAGGCGTACCGTGGGTTCGAATCCCACCCTCTCCGCCAATTTTTGTTGCGAAGAAACAACCTGAATGCGTATATCGAGCGATACTCCCATATAAAGGTTTGTGTTGACTAATATGGTATTATAAGAGTATACAGTGACGCTGATTATGCGTATAGTAAATCGGTTTTTACCGTATCTGCATCCATGGCCAGCAGGTATTTATCTACCATTGAGTTATACGGAACGGCCGGGCCCAGCTTTGTATTCAGAGGCGTGATTGTATCAGGGCTATGGTCGGAGTAAAGGCCCTGGATGGATACATGCAGGAAAAGACGCCCTCCAAATGGGATTGATAAATAGGAGAGGTGCCCTAGAGGCTGAAGGGGCACGATTGGAAATCGTGTGTACGCCCAAAAGGTGTACCGTGGGTTCGAATCCCACCCTCTCCGCCATAAAGAAATGTGTTAGCTCAGACCTTTGATAGCCGGGTCCTGCGCAACGAAACCCTGCGAACCCCGCCAGGTCCGGAAGGAAGCAACGGTAGCAGGGCCCTTCGTGTGCCGCAGGGGTGCCTGGCTATCATTTTTTTGTTGGGGCTATTCTTCTACGCCCGATAGGCATCCTCATGCATAGAGGTTGCATGATGGTTAAAGAATTCCACAAACCCCTAGATCCTGTCTTGCGCTTTTACCTATCATGTCCTATCTAGTCTTGGCTCGAAAATGGCGTCCGCAGACCTTTGAAGAGGTAGTCGGCCAGAGCCACGTTACCTCTACCCTCAAGAATGCCTTGGAAGGGGACCGGTTGGCCCACGCCCTGATCTTCAGCGGGCCAAGGGGAATCGGTAAGACCTCTGTTGCCAGGATATTGGCAAAGGCTATGAATTGCGAGAAAGGACCTGCCCCTGATCCATGTAATGCCTGTGGTATATGCAGGGAGATAACTATTGGTTCCTCAGTGGATGTCCAGGAGATAGATGGTGCATCTAATAGGGGAATCGACGAAATCAGACAGCTCAGGGAGAATTGCAAATTTCGGCCTGTAAGGTGTCGATTCAAGGTCTACATAATCGATGAGGTACACATGTTGACCAAGGAGGCGTTCAATGCACTCTTGAAGACATTGGAGGAACCGCCCCCCCATGTGTTCTTCATCTTTGCCACCACGGAACCCGGCAGAATACCAGCTACCATTCAATCCAGGTGCCAACATTATGAATTCAGAAGGCTGGGCACCTCGAGGCTTGCCAGTTACCTGGATTGGATAGTGCAAAAAGAGGGCATGAACGTCTCAAGGAAGGCAACACTGGTACTTGCCAAGGAGGCCGAGGGCAGCGTCAGGGATGCATTGAGCCTGCTGGATCAGATCGTTGCCTATGGGGCAAGCAGCCTTTCAGAGGTGTGTGAGGCCTTGGGTATCGTGGGTACGGATACCTTGGCAGACCTTTCTCTTGCGATATTGGAGGGCAATCTTAAACAGGCCCTGACCATCGTCAACGGTATCTATGGCCTTGGGGGAGATCTTCAGAAATTCACATCTGATCTTGTATATTTCTTTCGCAACCTGGTTATGTTGACTGGCCTTGGTGTGGATGGTTCACTGGAGCTCCTGGATATGGACAGGGAGCAGGCAGAAACCTTGTATGACAGGTTCGCAGGATTTGGCCAACAGGGCCTTTTGCAGGTGCTGGAATGCCTGATGAAGGGCCAGGAGGCGATTGCCAGGAGTTCCACTCCAAGGCTTTCCCTTGAAATACTCATCGTAAGGCTGTGCAACCTGAAGCAGATTGTGCCCCTGGAAGAATTGATCACCCGCCTTGACAAATTGATAGAGGCAGGTGCTGGGGGGGCGGATGTCACCGACAGGTTGGCCTTGTCCAATGGAAAGGAGACAGGGGGCAAGATCCCTGAAGAGATACGGGAAGAGCATGGGAACGAATATCCTGTGCCACCTGCTTCTGTTTCAGGACACGGATCGTATTCCCTTACGTCTGGCAAGGAGACGGCATGCCTTGATCAGGCTGGCCGTCCAGACAAAGGGGAGAGACCGGATTTTTCAGGGGATGATGCCCATAAGACAGGAATAGAGAACAGTACACGTGGCCAGGCCTTGGGGGAAAACGCCCCTTCAATGGATGCAATGCCACTTACCCATAAGGACTGGAACAGGTTTCTGGAATTCATTCAAAGAAAAAGACCCTCGCTTGGTTCCTGCCTTTCCTGTTGTAATGTGGTGGAGATATACCCTGAGAAAGACACGGTACTCGTTGAATGTTCCGATAACATACACTACGACATGCTTTTGGACAGAGAGAACCGGGCCAGACTCAGCGCACTTGCCACGGAATGCCTGGGGAGGAAGCTGGCCATCATAGTGGATCGCTGTCGTAAGAAAAAAAGTAGAAATAGCCGTGTTGGCTCCCAAGGGATGAGCAATAAGGAGGCATTGCTACAGGCGCCGTTGGTTCAGGCGGCATTGGAGATTTTCCATGCAAAGATACGCAGCGTTGAGATGTTTTCCCGGAAGGGTAGCAATTAACCTGAGCAGAAAGGAGATAATATAATGCAGCCCAACATGAAAGAGATGATGCGTCAGGCCCAGCGCCTGCAAAATAAGATGATGAAGTTACAGGAGGATCTTGCAAATAGAACGGTTGAGGTCTCGGTTGGTGGTGGAATGGTAAAGGCCGTTGCCAACGGGAAACCGGAAATCGTTTCACTTACTATTGAAAAGGAGGTCGTGGATCCCGAGGATGTAGAGATGCTCCAGGATCTGGTTGTCGCTGCCGTGAATGAGGCACTTGCAAGATCAAAAGAGATGGTGGATGGTGAAATGGCAAAGCTTACAGGTGGTCTCAAGATGCCAGGGATGTTTTAGACAGGTCATGTCCTCTGCCTTTCCTCCAGCATTAACCAGGCTTATAAAGAATCTTGGTCGGCTTCCGGGCGTTGGTGAAAAGACCGCTACGCGCATGGCCTTGCAGATCCTGAGGTGGCCGGCCCCTCAGGCCAGAGAGCTTGCCGGGTCAATAGGTGAGCTCCATGAAAAGATAAGACTTTGTTCTAGGTGCTTTACCTTCTCCCAGGAGGATCCATGCCCCATATGCTCAGACAGCAGGAGGGATTCGTCCATAATATGCGTGGTTGAAGACCCTGGTGACCTGTTGGCAATAGAGAAGGCCGGTGCCTTTCGGGGGCGCTACCATGTTTTGCATGGCGTGCTTTCCCCAATGGATGGTATCGGGCCTGAACAACTGAGGATTTCCCCCTTGCTCGAAAGGATAGGAAGGGAAGGGGTGGAGGAGGTCGTCCTGGCCACTAGCAGTACCGTGGCCGGTGAGGCCACGGCCACCTATCTTTCGGATCTCCTCCAGGACCGGGGGGTCAGGACCTCGCGTATTGCATGTGGTATCCCCATGGGCATGGATCTTAAGTATGCAGACAAGATGACACTGCAGAGGGCACTGGCCGCGAGGGTTTCATGTTCATAGGTTTTTTCCCCGGACCTTTACAGAAAGTGCGTGGGCCGAAAGCCCTTCGGTCTCTGCAAGCCGTATTATGTCATCTGCATCCCGCTTGAACGCCCCTTCGCTATAAGAGATCAGGCTTGAACGTTTCAGGAATGTCTCTACCCCCAGAGCGGATGCGAAACGTGCGGTCCCCATAGTTGGAAGTACATGGTTAGGACCGGCTATGTAGTCCCCTACAGGCTCCGGTGAGTAATGCCCCATGAATATTGCGCCAGCGTGGCGGATCATCGGCAGTAACCCCCAGGGATCTTCAACTAGCAGCTCGAGGTGTTCTGGGGCTATTGTATTGGCCAGTTCGGCTGCCGATATCAGGTTTTCTACTACGAACAATGCCCCATTGTCTTCAAGGGCCTTTTGGGCGGTTTCCCTCCTCTCCAGGCCGTTCAGTAGCCTTCCCAGTGCCTTCGAAACGGTTTCCGCAAGTTCAGCAGAGGTGCTGAGCAATACGACGGTTGCCATGGGGTCGTGTTCTGCCTGGGAGAGAAGATCAGCTGCCACATACTCTGCCGGTGCCGCTGTATCTGCTATCACGAGCACTTCACTGGGGCCTGCGACCATGTCTATACCAACGGTTCCAGAGACTATCCTTTTGGCAGCCGTTACAAAGATGTTTCCTGGACCCACTATCACATCTACCGGTTTTATGGTCTTGGTCCCGTATGCCATTGCACCTATGGCCCAGGCACTTCCTACCTTGTATATCTCCTTGATTCCTATCCTGGCCGCTGCAACCAGCAGGTATGGACTGACGGATTTGTCACCACACGGAGGGGTGGTAAGTATTATTCTCTTTACACCTGCAAGTACTGCTGGTATTCCGTTCATCAATACAGAAGAAACCAAGGGGGTCTTTCCACCCCTTCCACCAGGGACATAGAGCCCTGCTGCATCCACCGGTTTGACCATCTGGCCCAGGATGCTGCCGTCTTCCCTGGTCATTATCCAGGACTTAGGTACCTGTGCCTTGTGAAATTCCTTGATGTGTTCTACGGCTTTGTCAATGCTTCCGATGAATTCTTCTCCTACTTTGAGATAGGCATCTTCCATCTCCTGGGCCGTGACCCTTATGTTACTTGTATCAAAATCCGGGCAGTCAAACCGTCTTGTAAGATCCACGATGGCCCTGTCTCCCTCCTTGCGGACCCTTTCCAGTATCTCCATTACCGGTTCTTCATATTTCCTGGAGACGGTAAATTTGCGATCAAGAAGTTCATTGAAGCGCTTTTTTCCCTCTTTTGTATTTAGAAGTAGTGGTGTTAACATTGTAATTTCCTGATTTATCTTAAAAATATATCTTGGCCATTAGATGCTGGCATAAATGGGTTGAAGGGCACTGATGCCCAGAAGAATCATGGCGAATTGAACGTTTCATATATTACACGAATCAATCCCTTGCAGCGATAGATCTGTATAAATTTCCCGTAATCCCTTTGGCCTCCGTATCATACCGTTTCCAGATATGAATTCGGATCATGAGCCCGCAAGTCTTCAGAAGGTGCAAAGTCTATACCCTATGGGTGTGTAGTTCATTTCCAACAGTTTCAAGGGGCCTCCATGCAAGGCCAGGGGGTTTTGTATGTGTTTGCGATGATAACTAGTTGATATCATAGAATAAATAGTTGGTGGCATGGTGCTTGCTCTTTAGACTAAGCAGATAAAATAATGCCGGTGGCCGGTAGAATCGCAAAAAGGCAGACCTGACGAGGTCTTCAGAAATTGAAAGGAGTCTGAAAGATGTCTATAAAAAAATACCTTATCGTAACTACCATCTTTTTGCTCGCAGGCACGGGCATGGCCTGGTCTGGAGGGCAGCATCGGCCGGTTGATAACCTTCATAAGGATTTCACCATGCTTGATAAGAATAAAGATGGCTTCATTAGCAAGGAAGAGGCCGTGCAAGACAAGGATCTGGGTTCCCAGTTTGAAAAGGCCGATTTAAACAAGGATGGCAAGTTGAGCATCGATGAATTCGTGGCTGTAAGATCTGGGGAGAAGGAGACAAAATAGTTCAAACGACGTAACCAGGCAGGGGCGGCTTGCATCAAGTGCGGGTCGCCCCTGGTATTTCCACGACGGACGTTATGGGTCGCACTGTTTCTCTGGACCTGATCCCTTTACATAGTCCCTGGTCTTGGTGACTGCTGCCTAGGACATGCAATGAAAACACGATCCAGGTGAAAGATATATGTTTTCGAAGTAAATAGAAAGGCCTTCTGCCATGAAACAGAAGGCCTTTTCATCGTCTTTATCAAGGTTATAAGGGTGATTTCACCCCCTTTCTTTTTACTGGTCTTTGGTGGTGTGGCATACGTAACAACCACACGTGCTTGGACTGCCTGTTCCGGCATTGCATGTTGAATAATCCCACCTCAACATGTCGTTGTAGGGGGTTCCATGGGCCCTATGACAAGAAAGGCACATGACCTGATCTCCATCAGTAGTTCCTACAGCTACATACACGTTTGCATCGGGGCCTGTCATCGAGGCCAGACGGTCAGGATCCCTGGCAACCGGGGCAAAGGGTGAGTAGCCATTGCCATCATTGTAATTGTGGTATTCCTTCCCGGAATCCGTGTCGGCCAGGGCAAGGTGGGTGGGGTGCAGGAACCAGGGATTGTGATTGTCGGCCACAACGGATCCGTTTGTATCCGTATAGTTTATGCCGTGAAATTTGTAGTGGCAACCGGCACAGTAATTGCTCATGGAATTGTCATTGTTGCCATAGGGATTGTTACATCCCATATATTCGTTATGGTCACTACTGCTCCTGGTGTATTCCCAGTCATCGTCCTCGATGCCCTTTACACCCGTAAGGCTTGATCCATGATATTCTGAATTCAAGAATCTGTACCATCCTCCAGATTCTCCTACCACTGGTGTTACTGTATCATCGGCGTGGTGTGCTGGCTTATGGCAACTCTCACAGCTTTCGATACGGTCATGGCACTTGGCGCATTGAACGCCCGATGCAGAATCCGGCTTACCAGGCGCCTGGGTCAGATATGGATCAGGTTGCATACCGGGTATGGTCAAGCAGTTATGGCCTTTGGTGGCATTGCCAGCCTGGACCCAGTAAAAATTACCCGCAGCCAGGGTGTCAACCCCGTAGGTTGGTTCGGTTGTACTATTGACAAAGGGTATGGTACCGGTGGAACTTCCACCACCTATGTTGGTCCCTGTATGACAGGCGGCACACGGGTCACTGCCTACGTTTAAGAGATACTTGTTTGGACCGTTTACATCTACTGGTTGGCCATTTTGAGAATTGTGCATGGTGTGGCAGTTCACGCAGGGTCCGGATACCCTAGCATTTATGGGCAGACAGAGTCCTGCCAGAAAAACTGGAATGATGATCAATGAAAAACACAGCTGTCGAAACATTTGTTTCCCCCCTGGTAAATGACCAAATCGCGTCCCTTTATTATTTTTATACCATATGCATTCTGAGTCAAGTTTTTTTGTACATTTTTACAAAAACGGTTTAAGGAAATGATAGAAAGTGCCGATAAAAAATGGCCTTACAGGTTGTAATACCGTTTCGGACAGCACTTAAAAAATTTAAGTCAGTGTTTTTTTGTATTTTAAAAAATCAGTAAATTTTTTTATTAAATTAGAGGTTGTTTTCGCTGAGCATGGTCTAAACCATCTAAACATACCTTGAAGAGGGCAAACAAGGAATGCTTCCATCCTGGCGTGGTTGGTTGTATGTTGAGGTTCTTAGAAAGACTCCATGTATTCTGTTTCCTCCAAGTATCTGTATGCAGTCACAGGGTATGTATCTGCTGCGTTGCCAGGCACTTGAAGTAAAGGGATGGGATCACGTTCTGTGCCCTCTGCCTTGTATGCACAATACCCTGTGCCGTATAGACAAAAGTTGAAGACACACCCTCAGAGGTTTCACGATGTATGATAGGAAAGGCTTTGTTTTAATATGCTTGATGATGGTCTTGAGCCTTTTTCTTACGGCTCGGGCCATGTCTTGGCCCTGGGCAGACAGGGTACTGGTCACGATAAATGGTCAGAATTACAGCGCCGATGACTTTAGGCACTGGTGGTCGAATTGGAAGGATAAGGATAGCCGGTTGCCCCAGTCCCCTAGACCCTTTGTGGATTGGTTCCTTCTGGTCCAGGAGGCAAATCGTATGGAATTGTATACGGACCCGGACTACCGTCACAAGGTTATGACCTTCTTGAAATCAAGGGCGCTCATGATGCTGAAGGGGGAAGAGGTGGATTCCAAGGTAAGAATAACAGAAGATAGGCTAAGGGCTGTCTACCATCATGATTATTCCCCGAGGCGGCTTCTAGGTATTTTCTATTTCAGGGACAAGGGAGAGGCAGAAAGGATGTGCCGGAAGTGGACTGGTAAGAGCTACCATGATACGGCACAGGACAGGCAGAAAGGAATCTCCAGTGAAAGGCGCTGGTTGAGGCCGATTGCACTGCCGGCCACCTGGAAGGCCGCATTAAAGGGCCTTGAGCCCGGCCATGTCACTGATCCCTTTAAATGGGAAAAGACGTATATGTGTCTTTCATTAATTGAAGAGAAAGGCCCTGAAGATGTTGATTACAGGAGGGTAAAGGGGGATATCAGGCAAAGGCTGCGTAAAAGGGAGGAGACAAGGCTTACCGCGGAACTGGTTACGAGGTTGCGAGAAAAGTACCACGTGAAGGTGAACAAGGACCTGCTCGATGCCATTGATCCTCTGCACGTGCCCGAAGGGATGATGGGCAGGCCCCTTATAATCACCGACAAGGGTAATGTTTCGGTCGGATTCTTCGTAAGGCAGGTAAACAGGGAAATCAAGGCGAACAGGGGGCTGGCCTCATCCAAAAAGGGCATAGAGAGGATAAAAACCGGCCTGCTGGAAGATATGATTTCCCAGACATTGATCTCTTGGGAATCCCTGGACAGGCATTACGAGAGGCGGCCTCCTTTTAAGTGGGTTTATAGGTATTACTGTCAGCACAGGTTGATAAGGTCCTTGGAAGACAGGCTTTTTAAGCCCAAGATAGAGGTCTCCAGTAAGGATGTTAAGCGGTATTATCTTGGCCACCTCCAGGATTTTACCAGACCTGGCACAGTAAGCCTTGCCCTTGTCAAGGCCGACTCGAAACAAATTGCCGGTCTATGGAAGGAGGTTTCCCTTGGTGCCGATCTGTTAAAGGTCGCCCGGGCACGTTCTCTGGATTATGTGCCTGTACACAATGTGCCTGTAAACCGGCTTCCGTTGGCGATAAGAAAAGAGATCGAACAACTTTCTCAGGGAGAAACCAGCCATCCATTTAAAATGGATGGTGAGATGGCCGTGCTCAAGCTGTTGAGGCGGAGCCCTGCCAGGCCGTTTCCCCTGGTGACGGTCCGGGAAAAGATCCGTCGGCGTTTGGTGGACGAGAGGCTCAGTGCTCTGAAGGCGGACTACCTTAAAAGATTGAGGGAAAGATCCAAAATAAAGGTCAACCACCGGATATGGAGAAAGCTCCAGAGCGAATTAACCGCATGAAAGGCAGGCTCGCCCACCTTTTTCTTGCTGTCGCGTTGTCTGGCCTGCTTTTCCTTGCTGGATGCGTTGGCATGCATAGGCCTGTGCCAGGGCCTGGATATCTGCCGTATCCTACCAGGGCCAAGGGGCTTGATGCCCTGAAACAAATCTCCAAGGATATATCCCATCTAAATGCCGATGCCAGGTTGAGGCTTACAGTAGGCGGCAAGAAACAGCCCGGCATGAGGTGCAGGATATATTACGTCCTGCGGGATGGGCATGAATTCATACGCGCAAGCGGCCTTGGCCCCTTTGGCCTGATTCTCTTCGATTGTCTGGTAACGGACAGAGAGATATTTTTGTATCTGCCCTCAAGGCAGGTAGTCTACACGGCGGGTACAGGTGATAGGTTGGGAAATCGTCTCAGAATGGACAAGATTATAAAGGTGGCCTCCCTGGTGCTGAATCCATGGCTTGTTGCCGCTGTTGGGCCAGCCACGCAGATTCCTTGCCAAGACATTATCCTCCCTGCACAAAAGGCCATGGTCCATAGGATATGTGGAGCCGTGCAAGAAGGATGCATGTGCCTTAATTTTCACCCCTTTCATGGAGTTGGGTACGCCGTTTTTGGTAAACGGAGCCTTGATCCCCTACTCCTGGATACACTGGATTTTGACGTCATCTATCACAACGATCCTGCCAGGGGAGGAAAAATCATCCCTTACCCCCTGGGAGCCTCCATAGGTTTTAAAGATATGGCATTGGCCATTGAGATAAAATTTACACGTGTAAGCCTTGACAAGGCGGTTGCAGAGAACGAATTATTTGACAAGAGGATCTTTTCTTCCATGCCTATGCGGCCATTGGAAACCCTTTTGTGATCTTTTGACAACTGTATGTGAGGAGGAACGACATGAACATCTTGCTTATCGGGTGTGGGGCCTATATGGATCAGGGTTACGGTTGCCCTGGTGAATATAAGTGCCTGAACGCAGTGCGGGAAAAAAATGGTATGTTTTCCGGGTACGAAGATCCCAGGGTGGTAGGTTTCCTTAGATGCAAGTGCCCCGGCAGGGCCACTATTGCCAATATCGGGATGGTCAAAAAGAACGTTCACATCGACGCGGTGCATCTGAGTAACTGTATGGTAAAGGCCCAGCCCATGTGCAAGAACCACGATTTTGACAAATTTAAGGAAATGGTCGAATCAAAGTTCGGGGTAAAATGTGTACTGGGCACCCATGCCTATGATTGATCCATGAGTCCGACAGCCTTGTTTGGTGACCGGTCACAGGGTTAGGCAGGCGGTTTTTTCCTAGGATCCCTGTTCTTGTTTAGGAGGTGGTGCCATGGCCGCCAAATTGTTCGAAATAAAAGAATTAAGAAACAAAAAGTTTGTATTTGAAGACAGGGTGGATGCCGCTCAATGGCTTGCAAGGATCCTGTTACCCCGTTACGACAAGGCGAGCGATACGGTGGTCTTTGGCATTCCGTCTGGTGGCGTCCCTGTCGCCGTGGAGATTGTAGAGGCGCTGAACCTGCCCTTTGATCTTATCATAGTAAGGAAGATACCGGTTCCTGGAAACACTGAAGCAGGCTTTGGAGCGGTAACCCTGGACGGGCGTGTAATCATAAATCAAGATCTGGTGACCTATCTCCATCTTTCCCCCGATGTGATCGAGCGTCAAATTGCATCGGTCCGGGCCGAGCTTGAGGAGAGAAACCATATATTTAGACAGGACCGGCCCCTGCCTGACATGTCAGGCAAGACCGCTATATTGGTGGACGATGGTCTGGCATCGGGTTTTACCATGCTGGCGTGTGTGGAAACCGTGGAAAGGCTTGGTGCCAGTAAGAAGGTGGTGGCCGCGCCCACGGCATCAGAGGCTGCCTTGGGTCGAATTGGTAAAAGGGTAGACGAGATCTTCTGCCCCAATATAAGAACCGGCCCCTATTACGCGGTCGCCGAGGCCTACAGGCATTGGCACGATTTGAACAGGCAAGAGGTCCTGAGCCTGCTTGAATCCGCAGGTTTTATTCAATAGGGTTGGGATGATATCTGCCTTCCGGCAGGTCCTGGTAAACAGCGTTGAGGGTTTTTCCCCTGATCAGTTTCCTGCAACCAGTACCGGGATCCTGGCAAATTCAATGATCCTTTCTGCCACGCTTCCAAGAAGTATTCGGCTGACCCCTCTCTTACCCAGTTTTCCAATAACTATCAGGTCCGCGTCCCAATCCCCGGTCTCACCCAGTATCACCTCGTGGGGCGATCCTTCTTTCAATACCGTAGAGACAGGGACACCGGCCTTTCTGACCTGGCTGGCCATGTCGTTTAAAAAGGCATGACCACTTTCTTTCAGATTCTCCCGCACCTTTTCAAACGGTTCCTGGCTGAATTTGCACAACTGGTGCAACACAACCGTATCCGCTACGTGGACGAGACGAATCTCAGAATCGTGGATCATGGCCATTTTCTCCGCCAGTTCAACGGCTTTCATACTGAACCTGGAGCCATCGACTGGTACTAGGATCCTGGAAAACAGACCGTTACCATGTCTCATGCGAAGGATTCTCCTTTTCTATCCCCCTTATCGAAGATGCCTGTTCCGAAAGGGATACGGCGGCAAGTGTATGAACCTATGAAAATTTGCCAGGCATTTTGCGTCTCATGCATTTTAGTTGAAACAGTGCCTCCCGTTCCTTCTCCTCAAGGGTCTCTTCCATGGCCTTGACCGTGATACGGTATGATGGCACGTATATGTGTTCAAGCGCGTTGATCCTCTTGAGTGTCTTTTTCAGCTCGGCCATCAGGCGTTTGACCCCCACCTCCAGTTCCGCAAGTTCTGCCAGGGTTTCCAACGCCCTGTGGATGTCCTCGGCCGTTGCGTCCATGGACTTGCCGGTACCGAAAAGACCGTATCCGGGCCTGTGCGGAGGAAGTTCCATCTCTACGAGGGGTAGGATTACACCCATGAGTGTCCTTTCCTTGATCTCTATATCCTCTCCTGCCTTCACGCCCAGCCCTGCGGCTTCAACCGTTGCCCGACCAAAGTCAAGTATGGCATCCTCCAGATGGGCGTAGGCGGCTGTAAGGGCCTTGTTTACCTCCTCCCTTACATAGTCGGCCTTGGAAGCCAGCAGGTTGATCTGGCTTATGAGGATTTCCTTCTTCTGGTCCAGCAACTCAAGGCCGTCCCTGGCAAGGTCAAGTTCTTCCTTAAGGCGAAGCAGGTTGCTCTTGGTTGCCGGCATTTGAATTCTTTCCATTTCCCTTCCCGTATTTTTCTATTTCTTCTTTCCTGACCCTGGTAAGCTCCTGTTCAGGCAACAACATGATCAGTTCCCATCCAAGGTCAAGTGTGTCGAAGATGGATCGGTCCTCGTTGCTTTTCTGGCTCAAGAACCTGTTTTCAAAGGCCCTTGCAAAGCTAAGATAGCGTTTGTCCGTAACAGACAGGTCCTCTTCTCCGATGATAGAGGCCAGCCTTTGGACCTGCCTTGCCCTGGCATAGGCAGCATAGAGCTGGCTTGACAGATCCCGGTGGTCTTCCCTGGTCCGACCTTCGCCGATGCCGTCACTCATCAATCTCGAAAGGGATGGCAGGACATTTATGGGGGGATAGACGCCCTTTTGAAACAACGCCCGTTCGAGCACGATCTGTCCCTCTGTAATATAGCCGGTAAGGTCTGGAATGGGATGTGTTATATCGTCGTCCGGCATGGTGAGGATCGGTATCTGGGTAACCGAGCCCGTACGATCTGTCAGCCTTCCAGCCCTTTCGTAGATGGATGCAAGATCGCTGTACAGGTAACCAGGATAGCCTTTTCGGCTCGGGACTTCGCCCTTGGATGTGGCTACCTCCCTGAGGGCTTCGCAGTAGTTGGTCATATCCGTAAGTATTACCAGGACATGCATGCCCTCCTCGAAGGCCAGGAATTCTGCAACCGTAAGTGCTATCCTTGGCGTGATCAGTCGCTCTACCGTGGAATCGTCTGCAAGGTTTAGAAACATGGACACGTTCTTCAGGACCCCGCTTTCCTCAAAGCTCCTCCTGAATCCTTCTGCCTCGTCATGTCTTACCCCCATGGCACCGAAGACGATGGCAAAACCCTCCTGGTCCGTGAGCAGCCTGGCCTGGCGTACTATCTGGGCGGCAAGGTCATTATGTGGTAGGCCGCTCCCTGAAAATATGGGCAGCTTCTGTCCACGTACCAGGGTGTTCATTCCGTCGATGGCAGAGATTCCGGTCTGTATGAAGTCCCTGGGATAGGCCCTGGCCACAGGGTTTATGGGATAGCCGTTGATGTTGCGTCGTTCACCCTTAAAGGGGGCGGGACCTCCGTCGATCGGCTGGCCCAGTCCGCCGAAGATCCTTCCCAGTACCTCATCCCTTGAGACGATGATCTCAAAGGGCCTTCCTGTAAACCGTACACGAGAGTCTGGCTGGTTGAGTCCAGATGTGCCTTGGAACACCTCTATCACCGCTGCCTCTTCGCTGATGGAAAGCACCCTTCCCTGCCTGGGTGCCCCGTCCGGGCCGGTCACCTCGACCCTTTCCCCGAAACCAACGTCCCTGACATCCTTGACAATTATTAGTGGACCATTGACACTGTCGATCCCCATATACTCGATGGGCGGGCGGGACATATGGTCGAGTTTGTTTGTATCCTGGGAGTTTTTCACTAGGCCGCTCCCGTAGTGAATGTCGTGTACGATTTACTCGCCTGTTTTTTGAGAATTTTTTCTATTTCTTGATCTATCCGGGATTCCAGGTCCTTGAATGGCCCAGGATCGTCCCCTTTATAGACGAATTTCATACGGTGAATCTCGCTAACCACTGGAAGCTCCATTGCCTTGTACAGTGGGACCCTAGCCTCGATAATATCCTTGAGTCTGCGGATAAAATGCATGATGGTTTCAAGCATGAGGTATTGTTTTTCCGGATTGGCATAGGTGTCTATCGGGTCGAAGGCACTTTGTTGGAGAAAGTCGTCCTTTATCAGCCTTGCAGATTCAATTATCCTCTTCTGGTCATCGGGCAGTGCCTCTTCACCAAGAAGTTTTACGATGTTTTGCAGTTTTGCGTCCTCCTGAAGTATTTCCATGGCCTCGCTCCTCAGGCCCTTCCATTCCCCCCCAACCCGCTTTCCCCACCATTGTTCAACCCTCGAGACATAGGCTGAGTAGCTCTGGAGATAATTTATTGCCGGAAAATACCTGGCGCTGGCCAGTTCCTTGTCCAGTGCCCAGAAGCACTGAACGAAACGCTTGGTATGCATGGTTACGGGCTCGGAAAAATCCCCACCCGGAGGCGAAACTGCGCCAATCAGGGTGACCGAACCCCTGTGGTCACCCAGGGTCGTCACCTGTCCACCCCTTTCGTAGAATGCAGCCAGCCTGCTGGCAAGATAGGCAGGGAATCCCTCTTCTGCTGGCATCTCTTCAAGGCGGCCGGATATCTCCCTGAGTGCTTCGGCCCATCTGGAAGTCGAGTCCGCCATTAGTGCCACGTCGTATCCCATATCCCTGTAATATTCTGCAATAGTGATCCCGGTATATATGCTTGCCTCCCTGGCAGCCACCGGCATGTCCGAGGTGTTCGCTATGAGGATGGTCCTTTCGATCAGTGGGCGTTGGGTCCGTGGGTCCAGAAGCTGGGGAAAATCCACCAGGACTCCGGTCATTTCATTGCCCCTTTCACCACAGCCTATGTAGACTATGATGTCGGCATCGGCCCATTTTGAGAGTTGGTGCTGGGTAACGGTTTTCCCTGTACCGAAGCCGCCTGGTATCGCGGCAGTTCCCCCCTTTGCCAACGGGAAAAAGGTGTCTATGACCCTCTGCCCGGTTATGAGCGGTTCCGATGGCATCAATCGTTCCTTGTATGGGCGGAGTTTCCTGACCGGCCATCGGTGATAGAGTTTGATCCTGTAGGTCTGTCCCTGGTGGGATTCTATCTCTGCTATTACATCATCCAACGTGTAACTGCCGCCATTTGCAATCCATTTGAGCCTGCCTTTTACCTCCACAGGGACAAGGATAAAGTGATCCACTCCCTTGGATTCCGGGACCTTGCCAAGCCTTTGGCCCGGGCTGACATCGTCTCCGGCCTTCAATATGGGTTCAAAGGACCATACCTTTTCCCTGGGAAGGGCTGTACCGATCTTTCCTCGGTGGATAAAATCACCCCATCTTTCCCGGAGTACCTTGAGGGGCCTTTGAATCCCGTCAAATATCTCACCAACGAGGCCCGGACCGAGCTCCACGAAGAGCGGAAGTCCCTGGCCAAAAATCGGGGTTCCTGGTTGGATACCGGTTGTATCTTCGTACACCTGTATCGTGGCGATCCCCTTTTCAAGGCCGATGACCTCACCCGCAAGTCTTTCTTCGCCTACCTCCACCATTTCATTCATGGAAAATTTTTCTGCAGGCACGGCTTTCACCACAGGGCCGCTTACAAGAACAATCCTTGCGATCCCCTCCCGTTTCTTTGATTTGCCTCCCGGTGTACCGGATTCATCCGTTTTCACTGGTAACGATCTCCTGTGAAAGAATCTTGCGCAGAAAGGGTTCACTCCTTTCAAGGAGGACGTCAAAGTAAAAATCGACAAAGATACGTCTATCCTTGCTGAAGGCGAGGCATCCTCCTGAGATATCCGCTGGTTCATCCAACAACATTACGTTTTTTCCAGATTCTCTTGAAAGTTCAAGCAGTGTTTCCATGGAAAAGACGGCCATGTCTTCCCGCCTCACCTGGACCCAGCAATCGTCTGTGGGTAGGGCAGCCACGGCACGTAAGGTTAGCAATTTCAGTATGTTGGTGTAGTCATGGGTCTGTCTAAGGGCCAAAAGTCTTTTCCTGCCTTCCCTGAACAATTCCTCAAGGATTTCCTGCCTGGCAGCCATTACCTGTTGCTTGGCCTTGAGTTCTGCCCCATCTATTATTCGTCTGGCCTCCTGATACGCCTTCTGCCTATTCAGTGCAAGCTGGCGTTCAAGGTTTCGCGCCGTGGTTTCCCTGGCCTGTTCCAGGATCCTTTCGGCCTCGGACCTTGCCTTCGAGAGGATATCCCTAGCCTCGCTCTGTCCCTCTTTCCTTATGGCCCGGCAAAGCATTGCTGTCTGGTCTGGAAGTGGCATCCTGAAACGATCTCCTATTTTCCCATTAGGGCAACCATACGCTCCTTCGTGGATTTCCTGCCTGGAACTGGCCCCCCCGTGTCGGGTATTTCCAGTAGGAGAGGCAAGGATGAACCCAGGACGATGCTGTCTACCTGGTCGCGGATGGCATCGGCAATCCTCTCTGTTATCAAGATGAGCCCTATGTCCTTTTCTGCCTGCAGGGCCTTAAGTACCCTGGATGCCTCTTCCGCTCCCTTGACCGGTTTCGTGTTTATACCGCCAAGCGAAAAGGCCAGGCATGTCCTGTAATCGGCTATTACTTTTATCCTCACCGTTGGTATCCCTATATCTTGCCCAGGATCATGATGGCCACGATAAGCCCATATATGGCAATACCCTCGGCCAATCCAAGGAATATCAGGGCCCGTCCGAGTATCTCGGGCCTTTCGCTGACTGCACCCATGGCCGCAGAGCCCACCATGGCGACGGCTATTCCTGCTCCTATGGTGGAACATCCAACCGCCAGTGCAGCCCCGATATAACCCCAGTTTGCCGAGGCAACCGGCGTACCTGATCCGGTCGTCTCCTGGGCAAGGGCCAGGGAAGGTATTGCCATCATCAATGAGGTGAAAAAACCCGACAAGAGACCTTTCATGTTCATTTGTATCGCCTCCCAAGGTTTGTTTTGCATACCGCTACACACTTGCATCCGCATCAAGCCCGCGGGCTGCATGATCCAGTTTTTGTCTATCCGGCCTTTTCTCCCAAAAGCGGCCTGAACGGCTTGCCGCCGCCCCGGAAGAACCGGCTGAAAAATTCGTAATATTCAAGCCTGAGTGTTTGGATGGATACCACCATCCCCTCGAGGAGTATGATCACCAGGTTCCCAGCAACAATGATTAGCCAGTACGAAAGGCCCTGGCCTTGTGCTGTTCTTACCATGTCCGCCAGGGAAAAAACTGCCATGAACAGGGCGACATGGGTGAGCCCAAAGGCGGCAACCCGGACGAACGACACGGTGTTTGCCATGTATCTCAGGATATCGTCCAGTACCTCGATAAGTGATTCAAACAGGGTAATGCCGATGCCCTTTGGCAGCCTGTGTCGTTTGTCTCCCTTCCTCAGGTGGAAGAACAGGCGTCTTACGGGTTTCTGGAAAAGCATTATTATGAAGAGCGAGATGGCCGAAACCTTGGCAAACAGTATCTCGGCCGGGCTGACATTCTCTGAAAATATATAACGGATACCAAGGCCTGCCAGGAGCCAGTAAAATAGGGCACCTGCCAGGCCAGAGGCGGAAAAAAGGTCTCCGTATCTTTTCTGTCTCAGGAGGTTTATGAGGTTTAACAGGAAACCAAGGCTGATGATTGAAATCCCCAGGAGGATCGAGACCTTCATAAAGTGGTCAATATGCCTCATTGGGTGCATCCATAGAGCGGGTATAAGGTCCTCGAAGCCGAAGACGCTTCCGTATAACAAGCCGAATATCATGGAAGAGACACCACACTCCATAAGTATGACCCCATAGTCCATGAAGCGGAACATCTTTCTGAATACATAGTAGCCGGTTGCAAAGAGTAGCGCCCCCTGGCCCACGTCCCCAAACATCATTCCAAAAAGGACAAGGAAGCTTATGGCCAGGAATACAGTGGGTTCCACCTCTTTGTAGGAAGGTGTTCCATAAAGAGTGGTGAGCCTTTCAAATGGCCTGATCAACAAGGGATTGTTAAAGAGTATAGGTATCTTGAGTATCCCTGCGCGGACCTCCCTGATATGTTCAGGGTCCACACGGTCGATCAATGCCTTACCCCTTGTGGCCTCAATGATCCTTTTCTTCAGTTCGTTGAAGAGATCGAAAGGCAGCCATCCAGTAATGATGTAGGTATGATCTATTGCCCCGAACTTTTTCTGGGCCCTTAAAAGTTGGCTGCAAAGCAAGATGATCTCTCTTGTCTCCAGTAGCTGGGCCCCATATCTTTCACCAAGTACCTTTCGCTGTTGGTCCAGTTCTGAAAGCTTGATCCTGAGCCCTTCCAGGGCCTTGGAGGTACGTCGGGTCACCTCGTAGATAGTTCCCTTGAGGTCGCCTGGCAGTTCTATAGGATCCCAGAATGCACTCTTCAGCGCACGGTGCAGCACGTCTTCATCGTCCCTAAGCGACATTGCAAAAAGTACCACCTTGCCCGCTTTCCTGAATACGGGGATCAACGCATGGTATACATCCGAAAGGCTTTCCTCGAGCCTGTCAAGGTTTTCTTCAGGTATGAGACCGGTCATCCAGGTGGCATATTTCAAGGGGCCCAGCCTGTCAAAATCGAGCTCGGCAGGTTCAAGGAGTTTGAGCCTATCGAGTAACGCCTGGTCACGGGCTATCTCCTGCCATGTCTTTTCCCTTTTTTCCAGTACGGGGAGTGCCTTCTCCTCGATCCTGGTGATTACCTCCTTGAGACGAAATATTTCCCGGTCCGGCCTGGGAATCTTTGTTATAGAGGGCATGGGCTGGGTAGGGCTCAATCCGTCTATCAGCCTGTTTGTCCTGGAAAGTAGTGAGTCGTAATGATCGAGCAGTTTCCTATCCACCTGGGCCACGTAACCCAGCTTGCCAAGATGGGTCTCTTCGATCCTTATTAGGTGGAGGAGACGCATGTTTCCCAGGACAGCCATGACAGGGGAGATCTGTTCCTCAGGGCACTGGATGGTAACCCGTGTAAGCTTCACTGCCTTAAACATGGGCAACCTCCCCTAACAATTCCATTGGCACATGTCGTGCGATGTCCTTAGGGGCTATCTTTTGTTTCTTCGATTCCATTGTGGCAATGAGCGCCTGTACCTCTAATTCCTTTTCAAGGAGATAGCCTGCTTCCACCCCTATATGGAAGGGAAAGGATGCTAAGACCTTCCTCAAGAGCCTTAGCAGCAACGAGGTGAATGCAGGACGAAAATCCGACCATTCACGTACCATTGTCAGCTTTTTTGCCATGGTTTCCGGGATGTTTTCCACGAATTCAGAGGTGGTCTTGGATTTTGCCAGCAGGTGAAGTCTCTTGAGTGTGATGTCCATGCCTCCTGGAAGACTGTAGTTCACTATTTCTTCCGGGCTCATGTTGAAATGTAGCCTTAGGCGAGTGATCCATAAACAGTTCAATATGTCCACGTATCTTCCAAGTACATTGCGGGCCTCATTTTTGTCCCTTTTGCCTGAAAGCCTGCTTGTTGCCTCAGCCAGCCACCTGAAGGCAGCAAGGTCAAGGGCCACCTCTATCGGGAATGTCCGTCCTTGCGCCTCGAATTGAGGCAGCGCATGCCTGATTGCCAGGCCAAAGACGGAACCACGCAATACCTTTGCAAGCCCTGCGGGATCCTTACAATTCCATAGGTCGTCCCAGGGGAGCCTGGTAAGGCTTCCCAGTGGGTACAGGAGATGCGAGACCAATGATCGGTTTTTCCCCAAGACAATGGAGCGGAGAATGATTTTCAGATTCTCCGCCTCGAAACGGGAATACAGGGCTAGTATGACCTGGCGGCTTCCTGGATTTTTGAGCGCCTTCGCAATTTTGCGATATTCCTTAAATAACGGTGCGTAAAGACTGCGTTCAATGGATTTAATCGATGTGCCGCCACCGATGTTTTTGCCTGAAAGTATATCCTGGTAGGATGTGGTCGCCAGGTAGGCGAAGAAACCCGAAAGGTCTCTTGCCTGGATCAAAAAGTGAAAGTCTTCAGGGGTGAGCCTTCTAGCCCTGAGTGCCCTGACCTTGGCGTTTGCGAAGGAATATCTGGCGGCTAAGAGCAACATGGCATCTGTTTTCGGTCATGATTCAAGGGAACTCATGCGTACTTATCCTTCGTTGCCTGGAAGCTCCGGTTCCTTCCAGGACGGCCTTGAGAAATTCATCCAGGATACGGCCTTTCTTCAAGGCAATCCCTGAACGTAACCTCCTGACGTAGTCATCTGCCTGCCGGATTCGTTCATCCGCTTGCCTTTTTGCCTCTACCAGGATGGGCTTGATCTCGGCCTTCTCTACCTTGGCAAGCCTCTCGTGTGCGGAATCCATGATGGCTTTTGCTTCGGCCTTGGCCTTTTGAACCAGGCGGTCTGCTTCTTTCTTGGCGTTTTCTACGTCGATTCTGGCGGCCTCGTCACTTGCAACTAGTTGTTCAATCTCTGCTTTCATGGATTTTATGGCGGATCGGTAAAAGGTGCGGCATAGAAATTCGGGCCGCGTAGACGTTTGTTTAAAAAAATGGTTGTGCCACAACGATAAGTACAGATGCACCAGTGTCAATCCACATGACCACCAGGTTGGCTCCACAAGTATGGCACATTATTACGTGCCCTCAGGATGTTCCCTTCGGTATATAACCTGATCATATGCCTTCAGTATATCGGCCCTGCTCAACACACCTGCCACCTCTTTTTTGGGCTCTTTCCCGGCAAGGACCACCAATTCATCGGCCCCGGTCTCTGCCATCTTGGTCAGGGCTGAATCAAGCGGCTCCCAGGAATAGACAGTGTCCAGTTCTTCGACCAGATCCTGTGCCTTTATGCCAGGATCAAGGCCCCTGGTGGAGACGGCATTTCTTACCCTTACTGCAGATACCACGCCGAGATAATTGCCTTCTTCATCTACCACCGGGAACACGGTCTGCGGATATTGGGCCATCACCTTGAGGATTTCCGGAAGTGGGATATCCTTTTTGAGGGGTTCGGGTTGATATGTCCTGTATCTCTTCAACAGTTCATGCACGGTCAGCCTGCCAAGAAGCCCTAACAGGAAATCGGCATGGTGGATCGGGGTATCAAATCTGGTGGTGAGTTGTTTTTCATAGATGCCCTTTTTCCCCCTGAAAAGAAACGCCAGGGTCGATACCCATACGGCGGGCATGAGGAGTTCATAATTCCCCGTCATTTCACTTACCATGATAACAGTAGAAAAGGGGGTGCTTGCCGCAGAGGCAAAGAAACCGGCCATGCCTACCACTACATAGGCCTCTGGGCTGGGGACGAGGTTTGGCCATATGCCTTGGAGCAGCTTGCCTATAGCGCCGCCAAGGGTGCCGCCGATGACCACGGAGGGACCAAATACACCGCCGCTTCCACCAGATGCAATACTGAAGGCCGTAGTGAAGACCTTGCCCAGGGCAATGGCCAAGAGCACCCCTATGGCGAGCTTTCCATAAAATGCCTGCTGAAGGACACCGTATCCTGTATAGATGGCCTCGGGCAGGAAGAAGCCGACGACACCGGTGAGAAAACCACCTATCGCCGGTTTGAAATGAGGAAGGACAGGGAGGCTGACAAAGGCGTCCCTGATCTTATAGAATGTTCGTGAGTACAGATTGGCTGCTGCCGCCACTACTATTGCCAATATCGTATAAGGCCACAATTCGCTGACGTGTACAAACTTGATGGATGGCGTGACGAACAGGGAGCCGAAACCGAAAAACAGGGCAAATATACAGTAGGCCACTACAGAGGTGATGGCACTCGGTACCAGTAGTTCGTATTCCATGTCTATATCCCGATAGAGGATCTCTGCGGCAAAGATGGCCCCGGCCATTGGGGCGTGGAATATCGAGCCTATACCGGCACTCATTCCTGCCATCATGAGTATGCGTCTTTCCACCTCGGTAAGGCCCAATCTCTGGGCGATGACCGATCCGAAACCTGCGCCTATCTGGGCAATGGGACCCTCCCTTCCCCCTGACCCGCCAGAACCTATGGTAATTGCCGAGGCAATGGTCTTTACCAGCGGTACCCTTGCCCTGATAATGGCATGTTTGAAGTGGTAGCCCTCCAGTGCGGCATCGGTTCCATGCCCTTCTGCCTCGGGGGCAAAGGTGTATATGATCCAACCTGATATTATACCACCAAGGGTGGGTACTACCATGAGCATCCAGCGGACGAACGGCCTGGCTGGAAGATGAAACAGGGGATGTTCTCCTCCTGGTCCTGCCGGGCAATAACCTGCTAGGTACTCCAGAAAGAATGCGTGAGAGAGATCGAGGGCCGAATAGAAGAATACCGATCCAAGCCCTGCTATGATTCCTGTGGGGACAGATAAGAGCAGGACCCTTCTCAAGCGGAACCATAGCTTGAAATGATAAGAAAATTTTTTATAAAAATCAGGCCACATAGAAGTTCCCTAGGGGTTACTGTCTCTGCGAAGTCCCAGGCGTGTTTTCACAGATAGAATACGCTTGGCCGATTCATTAAGCCTATGGGCATCGATTCTTCCGTTTCTCATTGCCTCTGCAAATACCTGGAGGCATTTTTTTGTCTTGCCAGGCGTGTTGCAAAGTAAGACTATATCGTGCCCTGCAACGAAAGCCTTTATCGCGGCCTCTTCCATGGATCCATACCTGGTTACTCCGCCCATTTCCAGATCATCGGTTACCAGTATCCCAGGGAAGCCTATTTCTTTCCGGAGCAGTCCGGTTGCAATTCTCTTTGAGAAGGTGGCCGGGCCAGTACTGTCCAGGGCCGTGTATATTACGTGTGAGGTCATCATGGCAGTAACGTCTACCAGGTTTGCCCTCCTGAAGGGTTCCATTTCCTCAAGGATGGTTTCAAGGTCTGCCTCTACCACGGGTCGTCTTTTATGCGGATCCTTCCCCACCCGGCCGATTCCGGGAAAGTGTTTTGCCGTGGCCCCTATACCCCATCTCTGCAATTCCTCGATATATTGTGCGCCCAGGGAGGCTATTTGTCCAGGATCATTACCATAACATCGGTCTTTAAGGACGCTGTCAGTGTGTGGTCCTGATACATCAAGGACAGGGGCAAGGTTGAGGTTTATACCTGTCCGTATCAGGGTTTTGGCCGCAATCCTTGCCTGAGTTCGTACCGCCTTTTCTGGTGATCTGGAACTGCCGGCCTCTTTGTTGGAAACAAGGGGAGGCCACTGCGGAGGAGCTAGCCTCTGGACAGCCCCCCCCTCCTGATCCACTGCGATGAATGGATCTGGCAACCCATTCTTGAGACAGGCATCCCTGATATCCGTACAAAGCCGTCTGAGGCCGGCGGGCCCGCCCTTGATATTTCTGCCGAAGATTATAAAGTTGCCCACTCCGTATTCCTGCATTAATGAAAGGATTGACGGATCGAGATCAGGGCCTGGAAGGCCGATCATGAAAAAAGTGCCGGGTAAAGGCCCCTTTGATAACCTGTTGTCGAACGGTGTGGCGGCTTGGATTGTCTTTCTCATGTATTTGCCTTGGGCGCCAATCATTTATAACGGCCCCGGATAGCCTGATTAAAATATCTGGTAATATCTGAGCGGAATCGCAATCTATGACTCCTTGTGGACAGTCGATCAAGGAGACATGGCATAGTCCCTGGTTGTTTCGGTTCCAACAACAAACAATATTATCCGGATCTTGCAAGACCAATTTTGGCTTCAAGGGACAGAGATAGATAATTTTCCCAGGACTAAGGTCAGTGGAATCCGGAAATGTAGAACAGGAGCAGGTTGATTATGACTGGTGTCGACGCAGTATTCCTAGGGGTGCTACAAGGGGCAACCGAATTTCTTCCCGTATCGAGTTCAGGCCATTTGATATTGGCAGAATATTTTTTAGGACTTACCGATACCTCCCTGGCCTTTGACGTCACGTTGCATCTTGGAACCCTTTTGGCAGTATTTTCTTATTTCTGGAAGGATTGGTTCGGCATGGCAACCGCTCTCTTGCCTGGTGGACACGGGGACCTTAAAGACAGGAGGCTCCTTTTTTTTCTGGTGGCAGGAACGGTTCCTGGGGCCGTGGCAGGATATCTTCTTGAAGGCATTGCTTCTACGGTCTTTCGCTCGCCATGGATAGTTGTGGTGACCCTTTCAGGCGTTGCCCTTCTTCTCTGGCTGGCAGAGAAGGTGGCAAGCCAGCAGTTTGATCTTTCAAGTATTACCCTCAAAGGTGCCTTGCTGATCGGCGCCGCCCAGGCCCTTGCTATAGTACCCGGCACCTCTCGTAGCGGGATTACTATTACAACAGGGTTGTTTCTGGGTTTCAACAGACGTGCTGCCGCCAGGTTTTCCTTCCTGTTATCAGCACCCATAATTGCCGGTGCAGGTCTTTATGAAGGGCTCAAGCTTTGGAAGACCGGTTTTAGCTGCCTGGGGCCGTATTATCTATGGGGGTTTCTAGCATCACTCGTATCGGGCTATGCCGTTATTGCCTTCCTCATGAGGTACTTGGTACGCCACACATTCTATCCCTTTATATATTACAGGCTTGTTCTTGCGTCCGTCGTGGCGGTGGCCCTGCTTACTGGTACGTAGAGGATTTGTGTGGCCCCTACCCTTAACGCTACACCCGGGACATGAAAAAACGGCCAGGGCAGAATGTGTTTTTTATGATAAATAAAAAGTTTATATATGGAGGCTAGTTGTGTTCAAGGAAAACGGAGGGTTGTCAAGCAACAGGGCACACTGCAAAGCTAGAATCCTGATGCTCATGTCTTTTTCGGCACTTGTGATGCTCATGGTCTTTCCTTGCATAGTGCGTGGGGAAGGGCACACGGTTAGCCTGGTCAGGAAGATCAGCAGGGGTGTTGTTGCTGTCAACAGTCTGCCCACATCGTCAAAGGACCTGTTTTCACCGGTTCCCCATAAAGGGATTGGCTCGGGATTCATAATCGATAAGGCAGGGCATGTCCTTACGACCGTGGATGCCCTTGTAGATCTTTATTCCATTGAGGTGACATTGGCTGACGGTGTGAGATGGCCTGCCAGCTTGAAGGGTATGGATGAAAAGACCGGGCTTGCGGTCATAGAGATCCAGTCTCCCCCGGATGTCTTGGCCAGGCTTAGGCCCCTTGAGTTCGATACGAAAAGGCCGCCTGCAACGGGTCAGGACGCCGTAGCTTTGGGCAGAACGATCCTGGCGCGACCGATAGCAATCAAGGGGATAATAAGCGCGGTTGATCGTTCGGTAGCAACTTCCAGAGGCAGGATAATGGGTGGAATTCTTCAGACCTCCTTCGTTATTGCCTCAGGCCTCAATGGGGCCCCGTTGTTTGATCTTTCCGGTAAGGTCATAGGGGTATGTACACGCATGTTTACTCCTTCCCCTATGGTTTCCGGGGCGGGGTTTGCCATTCCAGCAGGGATAGCCAGGTGGGTAAGTGCCCAGCTCATAGAGAATGGGGAGGTGGAAAGGGCCTGGCTGGGTATCGGGCTTCAGGCAGTTGGACCTGCCTTGCAAAACCTCCTGGATCTTCCGGTTACCAAGGGTGCAATGGTGACGAAAGTAGCCCCTGGTGGCCCTGCCTATAAGGCGGGGCTGCGTGCAGGTAACAAGAGCGTCCGCGTGGGTAACAGGATACTCCGGGTGGGCGGAGATATCATAGTGGCAATAAACGGTGCTCCGGTGGCCTCCGAGGCCGACGTATTAAAGATATTGAGGCACAAGAAGCCGGGGGATGAACTCCTTGTCTCTATATACAGGGGTAATCGGCTTAGGCGGGTGAGGATCAAACTGGAGAGGCAGAAGGATTGACTTGTGCCCCTCATCAGTACCATTGCCAGATCGGTCCTTGTCGATCCTGATTCGTGGATGTCTGCGACGCACTTTCCCTCCCAGGCCCCATGACGCCGTACCCAGAAGGGGTTGCATGCTTCGAGCCTGAAACCGTAGTGCCTGGTGATTCAACCGGTTTCTTGCTGGACGGCCGTCTTAACCAGCTGAACCAGCCTCCCTTGCCAGCCGTCTGCCTTGAAGCTGGAATAGCTTTTGCCGGGGTTGGTTGGTGTTGGTTCCCGGACAGTGTGACGCTGTTCGTCGTGGAGGCGGGAGCCAGCGCTCCTGTGGTATCTGAATCGATATCTACTGGTGGTGGGAAGGGCAGTTCCCGCCTTGAGGTTACAATGATGGTCTTTTGCCTCTCTGATTTCGCACGCTTTTCCCATGGTGCCTTCAACCAGCCAAGCCATCCCCTTCTTTCCTGTTTATGCATTTCCTGTACAGGGGTTATTACCGGTGTCCGGGGCACACCAGCCTTGCCCCCGCCTTTTACTTCCTGCTCCCCCGGTGGATAATCTGGTGTCCAGGTGTCTTCTTCACCATTCTCCTGATTCTCTGCAGCCTTTGATCCTGGGGCAACCTTTGCGTGCGATTCTTCGATCTCCGGTGGATAATCTGGTGTCCATTCACCCTCGTCAATACTTTTGGCTGTGTGATCGTGTCCTGTAGTAATTGTTTCATGCTGGCCATGGTTGGTGGTAACGGGCCTTCCGGGAGGTTGGGCTTGGGCGGATTTCGTCGGTTCTCCCACAGGAGTGGTACCCGGTACCTTTATAGGCTCCCGCAGGAGCTTGTCCGGATGGATCTTGGCCAGAAGGAGATCCCCTGTTTCAGGAAGTCCTTCCTGATGTACGGTACCTTGATTGGAACCTGCTTCATCCAGGCCGTGGGCTGAGGTTCCGGTATTGAGAGGGTTGGTTACGTATGTCTGGATCTTGTCAGCCAGTTGCCGCGAGATATCCTGTATCTTCAAGGCAAGCTCATTCTTGGACGCTGCCTTGATATCCCGGCTTAACAAGGGGGTGATCGTTCCCCTCTTGAATAGGCCAATATCTACGGCCAGCCCCTTTGGCGAGGCCTTGATCGTACCCTTGATCGTGAACTCAGTGTTGGGTCCAGGGGCCGCGGATTTTTTTGCGCCCTCGTTTCTGAAATATGCAGGATCCATGATCGGTATACCAAGGGAGGCCAGATCACCGGACAATATTTCTTCCACGGCGTTGCCAAGGTAGGATTGTGAAGGGGGTTCCGTGTCGAATGGAAGTACGGCCACATTGGCCTTGATCCCAATGGATTGCGCGTTTGCGGGAATCTGTGAGTGGGCCATGGACAGGACGATCCCCAGGATGACAACGGTTGCGAGGCCTTTCAATGGCGGTTTTTTAGGGCCTGTTCCACCGTTACCTGTCAAAAGATGGAATGATTGCCAGCCAAGGGCCTCGATTACATGCTGGAAGTGGTCTGCCAGACCCTTGAGGCCCGAAAGCGGATACCTGTTTTCGTTGAGAAACATCTAACCTGCCTCTACCTTTGCCGTCTTTTTTCCCTTCTTTGGGGCCTTTGCCTTTGGCAGCATCAATTTTTGTTTTTTCATTTTTTCAATCAATGTGGTCCTGTTCATATGGAGCAGTTTCGCGGCCCTGTTTTTTACCCAGCCTGTTTTGTCAAGCGCTTGAATTATAATGGATTTTTCAAATTCTTCTACTGCTGCACTCAATGAAAAGCCTTCCGGGGGGATCAGCGGGGCAGGAGGAATATGGACAGGCGCCGATTTATGCCCCACCTCTTTGAGGATCATTTCCGGCAGGTCCTTTACGGATATCATCGGTCCGTTTGCTAGGATGACCAGACGTTCTATGATGTTTTCGAGTTCCCTTACATTTCCAGGCCACCTGTATCTTACCAGGCAGTCCATGGCCTCGTCATCAATCCCCTGGATGAAGCTCCTCTTTCCAATACAAAATTGCTTCAAGAAGTGCTTGACCAGAAGGGGGATGTCGGATTTCCGTTCCCGGAGTGGTGGCACATGCACTGGTATCACGTTTAACCGGTAGAACAGATCCTCCCTGAAGCGGCCTTTGGCCACCGCATCCTGTAGATCTATGTTGGTAGCGGCGATTACCCTTATGTCCACCTTTATGGTCTTTATTCCCCCGACCCTCTCGAATTGCCTTTCTTGCAGGACCCTGAGCAGCTTAACCTGAAGGGATGGGCTCATTTCCCCTATTTCGTCCAGGAATATCGTTCCCTTGTTTGCCAGTTCGAACCGGCCTATCCTCGTGCGGATTGCATGGGTAAAGGCACCCTTTTCGTGACCAAAGAGCTCGCTCTCAAGGAGTTCCGCAGGGATAGCGGCACAATTGACCGGGATAAACGGACGCTCGGCCCTTCCGCTGGCGAAGTGTATGGCATGGGCGATCAGTTC
>JAJRZR010000026.1 GCA_024275145.1 Deltaproteobacteria bacterium
CCCTTTATTCTATTATCTTGCTGACCACCCCAGCGCCCACTGTCCGGCCACCTTCGCGGACGGCAAAACGTAAACCCTCCTCCATGGCTATGGGCTGGATCAAAGAGGCATCTATCGTCACGTTGTCACCTGGCATCACCATCTCCACGCCCTCGGGCAACGTGATAATACCCGTTACATCCGTGGTCCTAAAATAAAACTGCGGCCTGTAACCAGAAAAAAACGGCGTGTGACGGCCTCCCTCCTCCTTGCTCAGTATGTAAACCTCCGCCTGAAACTTCGTGTGCGGCGTAATAGAACCAGGCTTCGCCACCACCTGACCACGCTCTACCTCGTCACGCTTCGTACCGCGAAGAAGAACTCCTATGTTGTCACCCGCCTGACCCTCGTCCAAAATCTTCCTGAACATCTCAAGACCTGTACACACCGTCTTCTGCGTCGGACGAATGCCTACAATCTCTACCTCGTCCCCTACATGGATCACTCCACGCTCTACACGACCCGTTACCACCGTGCCACGACCAGAAATACTGAAAACATCCTCAATAGGCATCAAAAACGGCTTGTCTATGTCTCGCTCAGGCTCCGGTATGTACGTGTCAAGCGCATCCATCAGCTCCATGATACACTTGGTCTTCTCAGGATCCGTAGGATTGTTCAACGCCTCAAGCGCACTGCCCTGAATGATCGGTATGTCATCACCAGGATAATCATACTTGCTGAGAAGCTCCCTAAGCTCAAGCTCTACCAACTCGATAAGCTCCGGATCATCAACCATGTCACACTTGTTCAAAAATACCACAATCGACGGCACACCCACCTGCCTGGCCAATAATATGTGCTCACGCGTCTGGGGCATGGGACCGTCATCGGCACCTACCACCAAAATCGCACCGTCCATCTGGGCCGCACCTGTAATCATGTTCTTGATGTAGTCCGCATGCCCTGGACAGTCTACATGCGCATAGTGACGCTTGTCCGTCTCATACTCCACGTGCGCCGTAGCAATCGTTATGCCCCTCTCCCTCTCCTCAGGCGCCTTGTCAATCTCGTCAAACGGCGTAAAATCCGCCTTCCCCTGCTCCGCAAGTGTCCTCGTTATGGCAGCCGTAAGCGTCGTCTTGCCATGGTCAATGTGACCTATGGTTCCTACGTTGACATGGGGTTTGGTACGCTCAAACTTTTGCTTGCTCATCTTTATCCTCCGCTGGCTCCAGCAACCTGGTCAAGGCCCATCGCTGGAAAAAATCTTAAAAATCAAAACCTGTCTTTACCCGCCGCCGTCACCTGCTGGTTTAAATCCAGGCCCTCAAGATGTCATTACCATCGGTAATGGGCAAATGCCTTGTTGGCCTCGGCCATCCTGTGGGTATCTTCCTTTTTCTTAAAGGCAGCACCTCGTTGGTTGAAGGCATCAAGCAGCTCATTTGCCAGACGTTGGGCCATGGTCTTTTCGCCCCTTTTCTTTGCAAAACCCACCAGCCACCGAATTGCCAATGCCCTCCGTCTCTCAGGTCTGACCTCTACAGGCACCTGATAAGTTGCCCCTCCCACACGCCTGGACCTGACCTCCACGATCGGCTTTACGTTTTCCATGGCCTGCTCAAAGATCTTGATCGGATCTTCCTTGGAACGCTGGTCAAGGATCTCCATGGCATCATAGAAGATCCTACGGGCAAGGCTCTTCTTGCCCTTTTGCATGAGTCCATTGATAAATTTGGACACAAGAACACTGTTATATTTCGGGTCGGGAGCAATCTCCCTCTTTGGAACCTCTCTTCTCCTTGGCATAATCGCTATCCTGTTATGCTGAACCTATTTTAGTTACTTGGGACGCTTGGTTCCGTACTTAGACCGGGCCTTACGTCTATCCTGAACCCCCAAGGCATCCAGCGTACCCCTGATTATATGGTACCTGACCCCTGGCAAATCCTTAACACGCCCACCCCGAATTAAGACAACCGAATGCTCCTGCAGATTATGACCGATTCCAGGGATGTACGAGGTTACTTCCATGCCATTAGTCAACCTAACCCTGGCAACCTTCCTCAGCGCTGAATTCGGCTTCTTTGGAGTAGTCGTATATACACGGGTGCAAACACCACGTCTCTGGGGACAGGCATCCAGGGCCGGGGCCTTGGTTTTCTTCTTCAGCTTTTGCCGTCCCTTCCGGACCAGTTGATTTATAGTGGGCATGTCTCTTCTGTCTCCAGTTTAGTCACCTTGTGATTCTGAAAATACTACGTGGAAAAAACGCAATACAGGACTGTTCCTCATTTTCTTTAGATAAAAAAGAATGATGAGGTGTCCCAAAATCAAAGTCCGCTTTTAATAATGGGTTAGTGGCCCCTTGTCAAGTCCCAAAAATTGGATAATGTGTTCTCCAATCATAACCAAGGAGCCTGTCCCATGGCATCTGAGCCGTCACAACAGCCTGTTGGCCCTCTTCTCACCCTGGATGTGGGCAACACCCACACCGTAATCGGCCTGTTCCTAAAGGGCAAACTCGGTGGAAAATGGAGGGTACGCACAGAGAAAAGTGCAACCCAGGATGAAATAGCAACAACGGTCTATCAATTTCTCAATATACACCAGATCGGCCTGAATGAAATAGAGGACTTGATAATATCCTGCGTCGTTCCGGCCATATTACCCAGTTGGAAGGGTTTTTGCACCACCTTCCTGGGGAAGGAGGCATTGGTCGTACTGGACAACGTCCGGCCTGACATGCCGATTGACTATCATCCAGTCCAAAGGGTTGGCGCTGACAGAATATGTAATTCGGTAGCCGCCTTCAAGAGATACAACAGGGCGCTCATCGTAATCGATTACGGCACCGCGACGACCTTTGACTGTGTATCCGCCGCAGGAAGATTCCTTGGCGGAAGCATTGCCCCTGGCATAATGGTGGCCGCAGAGGCGCTGGCCTTGCATACCTCCATGCTCCCTCCGACCGATTTGACATGCCTCCCGGAAACGGCAATGGCCCACGACAGCATATCCGCACTGAAGGCCGGATTCATATATGGTTTTGCTGGACTCACAGAGGGACTGATAGCCCGGTTGAAGCCCTGCTTCAGCCAAGACCCGATTGTAATAGCTACCGGTGGACTGGCATCGATCATCGCCCCGTACTGCCCAACGATAGAAGACGTGCTGCCCGACCTGACCTTGGAAGGACTCAAACTCATATATGAAACCCATAAGGGCAAAAGATGAAATACTGCCGTGGAGCTATGGGAAAAATGTGCAAAGGACCCGAGCTTGTATCGTTGCCGCATCCCTGGCAAGCTCATCCAGTGCGCTGTAGGCGTTGGCACCCAGTTTCCCTGCAAGAGAAGGGTCTGCCAGCACCTGCGCCACAATCCTTGCCAGCTCCCTCCAATCCCTTACCCGTCCATCGGCACCATGTTGCTCAAGGGCGTGCCTGGCCTCTTCAAAATTGTCCGTATACTCACCATAGAAAACGGGGCATTTCCATGCAGCCGGCTCCAGTAGATTTTGCCCCCCCTTGGGCACAAGAGATCCACCGACAAAGGCTGCGTTTGCTATACCGTATAGATCGAACAGCGGTCCTATGACGTCAACCACCACTATACGGGTGTCTAGGCGCTCCCCCATCTCCAACGTGCTCCAATACTGGAAAGGAAGGGCATTCTGTTTCAGGATACGTTCGATCCTGGACACCTTCTTCAAGTGTCTTGGAACCAGGAAGGATAGGAGATCCGGAAAATCCCCGCGAAGCCTTTCGATGGCAAGTATCAGATCCTTCTCCTCCCCTCCCCTGATACTGCCTGCGACAAAGATCCTAGACTCGCCCTTTATACCAAGTTTTCCCTTTATAAATCCTGCACGTTCAGTGTCGGCCCGTTTCAAAAGGCCCTCGTATTTGGCATTGCCCGAGATGACGAGATTTTCCTGCATGACCCCCAGGGCCCCAAGCCTCCGGGCATGCATCCCTGATATGGCGCAGACCTTATCAAAGCCGGATAACACGGGCCGTATTACCGAAGCCAGTTTCTGATAGCGTGGAAAGGTGCTCCCGGAGATACGCCCGTTCAAGAGCACCGTTTTACAACCGACATTACGTGCCTTCAGAAGCAGGTTGGGCCACAATTCCGTCTCTATGCAGGCATAGACCCTTGGCCTTATCTGCCCCAGAACCCTGCTGACTACCTGTGGAAAATCAAAGGGGTACGGGAAAACGTGACAACGTCCCCCAAGCGATGATAACGCCCGTGCGATTCCAGCAGGGGTGGTGGATGAAAGGGCTATCTTCAGGCCAGGCCGCTGCCTGTCGAGGGATTCCACAATCGATTCAACCACGCTCACCTCCCCTACAGAAACCGCCTGCAACCAGATATCAAAGGGCGTAGCCTCCAGGACCCCCCTTGGCAACCTGCCCAATCTGCCGGCCCACAAGCCTTCCCCCTCTTCAAAGGCAGCCAGGACCCCCATGACAGGCCGCCCTACAAAATAAGCAGCAGAGGAAAGAGCCTTGTAAAAGCCCAACATGGATTACTACCTCTTCGACCCTGGTTCAACAGGGTGGCGATAAAAGGCCCGTTGCCTCTTGACCTCATATAGCGCTACACCAAGGGCTACCGACAGATTCAAGGAATCGAGCACCGAATCCTGTGGAATGGTAGCAAAAAAATCGCATTTCGATCTGACCAATCTCCTGAGCCCCTTCCCCTCAGCACCAACAACCAATCCCAGGGGGATCGACAGGTCCATATCCCATATCCTTTCCCCAGCGCCAGGGGTAAGCCCGACGAACCACAGACCAATCTTTTTCAATGCCTCCATGGACCTGGCTAGATTGGTAACCCTGCAAAGCCTCGTCCGAAAAATTGCCCCGGCGGATGCCTTTACCACCACCCCTGTCACAGGGACGGTCCCACGTTCAGGCAAAAGCAACGCATGGGCACCGAAGACCACCGAAGACCTTATCACAGCACCCAGGTTCCTGGGGTCGGTAATCTGATCACATACTGTCAGCAATGGAATATCAGTACCCCACAAGGATGGAAGCATCTCAAAACCTGCCTCCCATACGGGCCTGACAAGGGCCACAACGCCTTGATGCACAGCACCCCTTGGAAGGGACAGGGATGTAAAGTCCTGCCTCTTGGCAGGGGTGATCCCCATCCTTTCCAGCTCCCTGAGCAGGGTGGCCTGTGATCTCTTCCTGCCAAAGTGTTCCGTAATAAAGATCTCCAGGCACTTAGAGGAAAAATCCTTGATAAATTCCGATACCGGGTGGATACCCCAGATGGTTACAGCCCCATCCTGTTCTTTCATCGCTTTTGAGTGGCCATGGAAACGGGTCTCACAAAACGCCCTTCACAAATCGGGACAAAGGGATTGGAATCAAGGTAGCGGCGGTCTCAAGGCCTTCAACAGGCCGGGTCTGGACAAGACCCTCGAAATCTTACACCGCTGGGCCAGGACAATCGCCTCAAGCTCCTCGGTAGCCCGGTAGAGATCGGCGTTGACAACTGCATATTTGTACTCATGTACTGACCCAAGCTCTGAACGGGCGTTTGCAAGCCTGAGCCTTACACGTTCCTGGTCCTCACTGCCCCTGCCCTTCAACCTGGCCTCGAGTTCTTTCCATGAAGGAGGCAGGATAAAGATGAAAACCGCCCCTGGAAACAGTTTCCTTACCTTTCTGGCGCCTTGTACGTCTATATCAAGGAGTATGTCTATCCCCTGTTCCAGGCTGGCGATCACCTCATCCCTACCGGTGCCATAAAAATTTCCGTGGACCCTGGCCCATTCCAAGAAACGCCCTGCCTCTACCATCTCCTCGAACCTGGTCTCGGAAACGAAGTGGTAGTCAACCCCTTCCACTTCCCCCTTCCTGGGCGCACGCGTAGTATAGGAAACAGAGAATTCCACCCCCTCCAACCTTGAAAGCAGTCGCCTGCATAAAGTGGTCTTGCCCGCTCCAGAAGGGGCCGAAACCACGAAGAGGTCGCCTCGTTCCCTCCTGGTATCGGTTGTTTTGGTAAGCGGTGGCATCAACTTGCTAACATTTCGGGTCCTTCTCTTCCACCTTGGATAGCATGTCCGAGCTGAACCTCTGGGAAATCGTCTCTGCCTGGATAGCTGACAATATTATATGATTGCTGTCGGTTACCACGATCGATCGGGTTCGGCGTCCCTGGGTGGCGTCTATCAGACGGTTATTAGACTTTGCTTCCTCCCTTAAGCGCTTCATGGGAGCGGATGATGGATTGACTATAGCAACCACCCTTTCTGCAACAACTGTATTTCCAAACCCTATATTGAGCAATTTACACCTGCAACTCATATTATTACCTCTGAAACTGTAAAGATTTATGCCTCTGGAAAAATTCCCCGTTAGCCCACTCTAGAAACCCTTGAAGGCCTGCCAACATCGAAGCCGGACAACAGGTGCAACGCACCTTGCGACTTCAAACGCCTGAGATGTACACAAATAGATGGAGCCGCACCCTTTGGGTCAAGGGATAACTCGCTTAACGAGCAGAATAACCATTAATTGGTCAAACAGGTGCTTTTCTCAGGCACCCAAGGCACATAATCCAGGATAATTGCAAGGATGATTACAACGGGCCAGACTATACCACATTCTGTATCTGTTCCCTCATCTTTTCCAATTCTGCCTTGATTTCCACCACAAGGTGTGAGATCTCTGAATCGGAGGATTTCGCGGCCATGGTATTTACCTCCCGGAAGAGCTCCTGTACGAGGAAATCAAGCCTTTTACCGACTGTTCCGCTCATAGCAAGATATTTCTTGAATTGCGCTATATGGCTCCTGGCCCTTACGATTTCCTCTGTTATGTCCAGTTTATCCGCAAGCAATGCAGCCTCCTGGGCAAAGCGCGCCTCATCGACATGAATATCCGCCAGGATAGACTGCAAACGATCCTTCAGGGACACCTGTGCCTCGTGTAGATGCTTCTTCGATCTTCTTGAAACGGCATCCACCAGATGGGCTATCTCATCGAGCCGGCCTTTAAGGTCCCTTTCCAGTCGGGCACCTTCGTTTTCCGCCATCGACAGGGCCATGCCCAGCAGGCCCTCGAGCGGGCCTTCAAGGTGTTGCCACACCATATCAAGGTCCTGAACCTGTTCCTTGGAGGTTATCACGTCTTTTAACAGGGTCAACACCTCAGATAAATTTAAATTGTCTTCCAGGGCAAGCTCCTGGCAAAGATGTTTCGTGGCATCGAGATAGGAACGCCCCAGGTCGATGTCCACGTTAAAGACCGCCCTGGCAGCCCCTTCCCCTTCGTACTGCAAGGAGAAATCTACCCTGCCACGTAAAAGTTTTTCCTGTATTCTCCTCCTGAACCTATCCTCAAGGGCCCCCATCCACCTGGGCAACCTGAAATGTACATCAAAATACCGACCGTTGACGGATTTAAGTTCCATGGCGCAGGTCCATCCATCACCGGATATATCCTGGCTTGCAAAAGTCGTCATACTCCTAAGCATAGTCACACCAAACCTTCATATAGCCTGTACCCCTTAGAGCGCACCCCACGGGCATGAAAATACGGCCTAATGGAGGCGCTTCACGCTAAATTTTTATGCCTACCATACACGACAACAGGCGTATTCATCCCGTATTCACATACTTCAAATATCTGTAGGGATATCCCCCAAAGGCCTTCCTACCTGACCCTTTTACACTACGCGTCCTTTAAACACGTGCGGGCAGGAACTCTTCACAATTTTCAGCAACGTCCCTGTGATCGGTTACGCCTCTGCCTCCTCAACCGTGACAGGTGTATTGCCCTGGCCCGCTCCCAGAATAAGAGGGCATCATCCCTGGAATAATCAGGGTATGTCCAGGGCAGACACCTGAAATGCCCCCCTTGGAATATCAGGGTCAGATCCGCGAATACCCCCCTACCCAGGTATACCCTGTGGGCAAAATCCTTGCTTGAGGCCAGGACCAGGCGCTCCAGGGTTAGTATGCCAGGGTCTATATTGATCCTGCGTCTCCCCCCTTCACTCAATGCCGTTTCCATGTCCCTGGATGCCAGCTTGACATCGACCAGGGAATCCTGAGGGACCAGCCGCTTGAACGTTAGAAATTTGCGTTTCAGGCCCTGGCCCATTTCAGCGTTGTAATAATTCGTCTCGCAAAAGGGCCTTGCAGGGCTTTCCAGAGCCACGGGCCCATAGCGGCCGACCAATCCTTCCAATGCCCTCCGCATCGTGGGTGTGTCTGTAAAGATAAAACCAAACAAAAGGGTCCCCGGACTTGGAGACCGTAACTCTTTCATCCTAGCCATGGTGGATCACTTGGAAAGTTCCTGGACTACCAGTCGCTCAAGCTCCTGTCTCGACACTGTGGCTGTACCTACCTTGCCAACCACTGAGCCTGCCGCCAGGTTAGCGAGATAGGCCGATTCCGCATAGGAAAGGCCATTTGCAACCCCCAGGGCCATAGTAGCTATTACCGTGTCACCAGCACCAGTCACATCAAAGACCTCCCTAGCCATGGTAGGAATGGCAAAAAGGCCTTCGCCGCCTTGCCACAATCCCATTCCCAAGGCCCCGCGGGTTACCAGGACGGCCTCGGCGTCGAACCTCTTGCCTACGCTTCGGGCAGCTTCATTCAGGGAATCAAGGTCGTCTATGGAGATCCCCGACATTGCTTCGGCCTCTTTCTTGTTGGGGGTTACCACGGTAACGGTACCATAGCAGTGCATGTTGTCCGGCTTCGGATCCACGAATACAGGAACATCACGGGGCATTGAAACAGACCTTATGGCATCCATGAGCACATTGTTTATGACACCCTTGGCATAATCCGACACGACGATCGCCTTGGGCCTTCCAGACACGTCTTCAATACGCTCCGCAAGCTCCTGGATCCGCTCCCGGTCCAAAGGACCCTGGGTCTCCCTGTCTACACGAACTACCTGTTGGGCCCTGGCAATGATCCTGGTCTTCAAGGTGGTCTGGCGCCCGTCGTCTGTGACCGCTATGATCTCGATTCCTCGCCTCCTTGCCAGATCGACCAGGTCCCTGCCGGCACTATCCCTGCCCACGATCCCAGCCAGTATACACCTGGAACCAAGGGCCAGGAGGTTGTTCGCAACATTCGCAGCCCCTCCCAAAAGTATCGTTTCACGGTGTACCGCCACTACAGGGACTGGTGCCTCTGGGGATATCCTGGACACCTCCCCCCATACGAACTGATCCAGCATCAGGTCACCCACCACTAGCAGGCAACTCGATGCAAAACGGTCAATGGCGGCGAGCAACCTATCCTTTCTTATAACGGCCTGCACCATTACCTTGCCTGCCTGTATCCTTCCAGATCCTTTGCCTCATCTATCAACATGATGGGGATGCCCTCCCTTATCTCGTATACCAACCTACAGTGATAACAGATAAGTTCGTTCCCTGACTCTGATAGCTTCACCCCTTTTTTGCACTTGGGGCAGGCAAGCAGGTCGAGCAATTGCTGGCTAATAGTACTATTCATGAACACACTCCTGTTGAACCCAAACCTTCGTGCGGCCCGTACCTTTGACGCCGCACCCCATGGTATGAAAATACAGCCCTGATGAAGGTATATTTCCACGTTAAATTAGATACTTCAAAGCTGTTCGGTATTTGAGGTGCATCATTATGTGTTAAACCCCGACCGCCTTGGGCCTTTGTGGCGCAAGCCGGTATATATGCCTTTTTCGAACCAATCACGGGCTAGGGCCTCTCCGTATGTCCTCGACGGCCTCTAGCACCTCATGGGCATCAATATTTATCATGCAGTCCCGCTTGTCACATGAACGCCTGAAACACGGACTACACGACAACTCCTTACGTATGACCCTTTTTCTCGTACAGTAGGGACCGGTCCTCCATGGAGCCGTTGGTCCAAACAGGGCCACTACAGGCGCCCCTGTAGCAGCAGCAAGATGCATCGGGCCGGTATCGGTGGTAACCACCACAGATGCAAATCCATAAAGGGCTGCAAGGGTCTTGAGATCGGTCTTGCCGGTCAGGTCCACGGGCGTGCTCCCGGCCTTTTTTAAGATGGCCCTGGCCAACCGGGAATCGCTGGAAGAACCCACGATCACCGATCTGATTCCCCATCTCTGCCAAGCAAGATCCGCGACCTGTGCAAAACCCGAGGCTGTCCACCGCTTCGTGGGCCACGCCGTGCCGGGTATCATAATCAAAAAACGCCCAAGATCCACGGATAAATCCTTTAACATATTCCTGGCCCTGGTTCGATCCCTGCTGTCCAGCCCCAGGGGAAAGAGCGGCCTTGGAGTCTCTGCTCCAAGATAGGCAGCAAGCCGCAGATAGCGGAGCACAGCGTGTTCATCCGGATCATACGCCGGCAGCCTTTCGGTCAGGAAGACAGCGCTGCCCTCCCGCGTGCCTGCAAAACCAATTTTTCTCCCTGCCCTGGAAAACCATGTCAATATGCCACTCTTTAAGAGCCCCTGAAGATCTATTACGACATCGTACCTCTTCGACCTGAGCCTCTTCATAAAGCAGCCGGCCTCAAACGCCAGCCTTGGCCAGGAACGCGGACCAGAGGCAAGTTTACCGAGTCTTTGCCTGGGAAATAGGATTATCTCATCCAGCAGGGGATGTTCCATCAGGAGGGGAAAGGCCGCCTCCCCTACGATCCAGCTAATATAGGCCTCAGGGTATCTGGTCCTAAGCGCGGCAAGGACCGGCAGCGACTGGACCACATCACCTATGGCACTGAGCTTAACCAATAAAATCTTCATGTTCAAAACAAAATATAAAATCTACGTGGAACAACTATTGGGCACATATCCACTTGGCTGCATCCCTGAGATCCGCGGCCACGTAATCTATCCTTTGACGCTCGATGGATGGGAAACCATGTAAGGAAACCCTACCATATCCGGTGAGGACCAATACCGACCTGGCCCCTGCCTTCCAGGCCAGTTTCATATCCCTCTGGCTGTCACCCACCACGAATGACCTGTTGATATCGATTGAAAGGTCAACACAGGCCCTTTCTATCAGACCTGGCAAGGGCTTACGGCACGTACAATCCGCCCTGTATATTCCCTTGCCCTCACTGGGATGATGTGGACAATAATAGAAGGCATCTATACGCGCACCACATCGATCGAGCTGGTTTGACATCTCACGGTGCAGGGCATCAAGAAATTCCTCATCGAAAAGACCCCTGGCAACCCCTGATTGATTCGTCACCACCACAACCAGAAAACCCGCATCGTTAAGCCGTTTGATCCCTCTACAGACCCCATCGATGATACGAAGGTCGTCGAGCGTATGCAAATAATTAACCTCTTCATTTATGGTGCCGTCCCTGTCCAGGAATACAGCCTTTTTCATGACGCCCTTACCTGCATCCTATCTCAGCCAGCGTCCAATTGGTGAAGGCAGGCATCCAGCACCTCCTCTGGTGTAATGTCGCGCATGCATTCGAAGCCAGCCGGGCATTCACGTTTGAGGCACGGACTGCAAGGCAGTTCATGCCTCACCACCACGCTGTTCTCTGACCACGGGCCGGTGGTAACCGGGTTGGTAGAGCCAAAAATCGCCACCGTGGGCCTGGAAAGGGCCGCACCTACATGCATCAACCCAGAATCGTTGGTGACAAGAAGATCACTTGATTCAATTATGCCCATGGCCTCCTCAAGGCTGGTTCGCCCTGCAAGATTATATCCGCGTACGCCAATGGCATTGGATATGGTCTCTGCCAGGGCCCTCTCCCTTTCGGTACCGAGCACGATAATACGACACCCCTGAAGCCTGGATACCAGGGCCTGGCCAAGCGCCATGAAACTTTCAACAGGCCAACATTTGGCAGGGCCATAGGCTGCACCTGGATTGAATACGACCAGCGGCCCTTCCTGGTCTGCGCCAGCATCCTTTAGCAACCTTTCGGCGCCCTGCCTGCCCTGGGCAGGCACCACCAGACGTAGGCGTGGTATAAACGGCCCTTCAGCATCACGATCCGCTCTTACTTCGTCCCCTTGAACAAGGTAATCTATGAGTCTCAAATAATAATAGACCTCGTGGCGCTCTGCCTTGTCAGCAGGGGTTGGGACCGGGAGATTGAGAAACAGGCCCCTGCAATCCTTGTCGTATCCCAGGCGGTTCGGGATACGGGCCATCCAGATAACCAGGGCCGAGTCCATCGAGTTTGGAAACACCACGGCGGCATCGTAGCCTGTTGTCCCAAGGGCCCTGGCCAGTTCAATCCTATGTTTCACCCCGTTCAGCCCCTTGGCCACCGTATACTCTATGACAGTATCCACGTCTGGATTGGCAGAAAATACGGGTGCAACCCATGGACGGGCAAGGACATGGATGGCTGCATCCGGGAAACGCCTCTTGAGGATGCCTATGGCGGGGGTGGTCATTATGGCATCCCCGATCCAGTTGGTTGATCGAACCAGAATTTTTGCGTGCTTATTCAGAAAGATCACTGTATTAAAATCTGTAAATAGAGCCCCGTGCGGCTCAAGGGTACGGGCCCAACGAAGGTTTTTTAGAGATACCCTCAACACTAAAGTCAGCCGGATTCGTTAATATGCCAGATAACACGTCTGATTGCCACCCTAAAGATAGCTTCAAGGAAGAAGGGCTCCAGGAGCTCACTATCCATATCAGGCCCGACCTCTACCGGGCCTTCAGGAGATGTGTATGGATGACTATCCATGAAACCGGCCTGAGCCCCACCGAGGTTCACAATATGTTGATTGAAGAATTGTTGAAATCCCAGGGATGCTAGGCTCTGAAGAAACAAGGAAGATCTATGCTGCCCTTATGCCACCTGCCGATACGGCACTAGAGAAGGTGGCTACGGAGAGATGGCGCCGTTTCATGGACTCATGGAAGGCTGCGGGGCACTCAACGGCCTTCCCGGATGATCTTGTCCACGAGGCGAAGCGGGTATTCGCATACAGTCACTTCGTGTTCCGCAGTTTGATCCATGAGCCGGGCATCTTGCTGAATCTCATTGAGGATGGAAGACTGTTCATACCCTCTGACCAAAAAGGATTGAGAAGGACCGCGGAAAAATGGATCAGGTACACCGTGAATCCCACAGAACTTGCCAAGACTCTGAGGCAGCTCAGGCGCAGGGAGATGGTCCGCATAGCATGGCGAGACATATGTGGAAGAGCAGACCTTGCAGAAACCATGGAGAACCTGTCAAATCTTGCCGAAATCTGCCTTGATACCGCTCTTAAACGACTCCATCTTTGGCAAACCAGCAAAATGGGGCACCCCATGGGGACATCAGGCCGGAAACAACCACTTGTGGTCTTTGGCATGGGAAAGCTCGGTGCAAGGGAGCTGAATTTCTCCTCAGACATTGACTTGATATTCGCCTTTCCAGAGGCAGGCTGGACGGATAAGGGACCACGCAAGGTGACAAACCAGGAATTTTTTACCCGTCTGGCCCAGGACTTGATAAACGTCATCAGCAGAACCACTGCCGACGGATTCGTATTCCGGATAGATATGAGGCTTCGTCCCTATGGAGACAGTGGACCACTGGTGCTCACCTTCGACGCCATGGAGGAATACTATGAGAGCCAAGGCCGGCAGTGGGAAAGGTATGCAATGGTGAAGGCAAGGCCCGTTGCCGGGGACAAATCCGCAGGTGATCGATTACTCGAAAGGCTTACACCCTTTATCTACCGACGCTACCTGGATTATGGCATATTCGATGCTCTGAGGGAGATGAAACGCCAGATAGAGGCCGAGGCGGTGAAGAGGGACATGGAACGTAATATAAAGCTTGGCCCTGGAGGCATCAGGGAGATAGAATTTATAGGGCAGACCTTTCAATTGGTCCAGGGGGGCAAGCTGCCCAAGCTAAGGGAACGAAGTATATTGAAAACGCTGGATATACTGGGTAAAAGCGGCATAATCGATGAGAGTACCTGCAAGGAACTCAAGGAGGCCTATGTTTCCCTGAGGACCACGGAGCACAGGTTACAGGAATACGACGATCAACAAACGCACAACATACCAAGGCAGACGTCTTCACTAAACCGTCTGGCTGCATCCATGGGCTTTTTGTCCGAAGACGGTTTTCTTCAGTCGCTGGAGGGCCATACAGACAAGGTTTCCAGGCGTTTTTCATCCCTGTTCGGCCGTGACAGCCATGAGGCTGATCAACCAGACCCCATAGCCCGCTCGCTATGGGATGAACCCCGGGACACGGAATCCTCCGTGGCAGCGGCAAGGTCCCTTGGTTTTCATTCACCTGAGCAGGCAGCAAGGCGTATCGATATATTCAAACATTGCAGGAAAACACTTTCCCTCAGTGCATCTGCAAGGGAGAAACTGGACAGGCTGATGCCCCTTGTCATAACCAGGGCGGCATCGTCCGTGGATCCGGACGTCGCCCTTCACAGGATGCTCAATCTCCTGGAGGCCGTTGAGAGCCGGACATGCTATCTTGCCCTGATGCTTGAGAATCCCGGGACGATAAAACATCTTACAAGGCTCATCATTAGCAGTTCATGGATCGCCAACATGCTGAGCAGGCATCCTATACTCCTGGACGAGCTGCTGGATACGCGAACCCTGTATTCCCCTCCTGACAGGGCAGAGATGAGCAGGGAACTTTCAGCCATCCTGGCCGGGATCCCACGAGATGATCTGGAACGTCAGATGGATGAACTCCGCCGATTCAGGCAATCATCCATGCTTCGAATAGCATCTGCCGACATCTCTGGCGTATTGACCGTAGACCAAGTCGGATACCGGCTTTCTGCACTGGCCGAAATCATCCTTGAACGAGTACTTGCCATTTCGTCGGTGCACCTGGCCGCAAGGTCGGGCCACGTAGACGGCCCCAGGTATCCTGACTTCCTCATAGTCGGCTACGGCAAGCTGGGAGGCATGGAAATGGGTTACGGTTCGGATCTAGACCTGGTTTTTCTCCACAGAGGCCCTAGCAAGAAACGGTCCAGGGGAATGGAAGGGGCGTTCTATACACGGCTCGGGCAACGGATCATCCACATACTCACCGCCAGGACTCCTGCAGGACGTCTCTACGAAATAGACATGAGGCTCAGGCCCAGCGGTGAACAAGGAATACTGGTCACATCGCTTGAATCATTCCGTGAATACCAGGTGAGGCGGGCATGGACATGGGAACATCAGGCACTTACGAAGGCAAGGCCGGTTGCCGGCCACGCCCTCCTGGCCAGGGACTTCAGGACCGTGAAGAAAGGGATACTCGCCCGGCCCCGGGATATGGAAAGACTCAGGGCATCCATTGGTGAGATACGGGACAGGGTCATAAGGGATTCCCTGGCCAGGACCAGGAAGGCCTTCGACCTGAAACGTGGAGAAGGTGGATTGATGGACATAGAATTTATGGTCCAGTTCATGGTCCTAGCCCATTGCCACCGATTCCCTGTACTTGCACACGTTACCCACTGCGGCACGAGCATCAAGGTCGCCAAACGTCTTGGTCTCCTTGCTCCGGGACAGGCCCACTGGATGCATCGTGCCTATCAGGAATACCGAAGGACAATAAACAGGATGAGCCTTGCTGGAAAGCCGACATTGGCATCACCTGAACGATTTTTAGGGCTCAGGGAAAAGGTGAAAACACTGTGGAAGCAAATCATAGGTTGAAGGGCAGCCCTGGACGGTTGCAATACCTGGGGTCATGAAAAAGAAATCCATCAAAAAAAGGGGGGCGAGGACAGACAAGGTAAGGAGCTGTCAAACACCAATGGATAAAGGACAGACTGCTGATCCCCTCTCCCATTCCTGCCCCCAAGGCCCCACCGCCATGTCTGCATGGTTCAAGGGACACAAGCGGCTCGTTGAGATAGCAGGTCTTTTGCTGATCATTACCATAGGGCTGCTGGTACGCATCGAGGACCTTCGTGACTGGCAACAATATCCTCACAGGGCCTTCTACAAGGGACAACCACTCCTTACAACCTTTGATGGTTATTACTACCTTACCCTCGCAAGGGACCTGGTGGAAGGAACATACCTGCCTGTCAACCGTATGCGTGCGGTCCCGGACTATCCCAGTAGGCCCTGGCCGCCCCCGCTGTTATCGGTCCTGGCGGCTGGTGTGGCAAAGGCTACGGGATTATCCCTGAACTGGATCGGAATCATGCTACCTGCAGTGCTGGGCCTGCTCCTTGTCGTCCCCCTTTACGGGTTGGGCCGCTTCTATGGTGGCCCTGTAATGGGATTCACCGCATCCCTCACAGGGCTACTTTCCTTCTATTATGTATACCGAAGCAGCCTGGGCTGGTTTGATACCGACTGCATGAACGTCACCTGGGCAACCGGAGCCGCATGGTGTTTCTTGACGTTCGGGACATGTAGCACCCGAAAGAGGTACTGGTATCTGATGGCCGGCATGGTCACCTTCATCCTTTTCCTTTGGTGGTGGGACCAGACGCCGCAGGTGGCCACACTGGTAACCCTGGTTCCGCTTCTTGTGGCACTGGTTTTTTTCTATCGTCCCACGAAAGGGGAAGGGATCATATTCCTCATGGCAGTTATGGCCATGGCAATCGTAGTCCTGGCATGGAAAGGTGTAGATCTTCCTGCACGGATAGTCAGTGATGCTGTCCACAGATACAATTACATCTCCAAGGAAGCTACGGGTTATTTCCCCAATATGGGTCTTACCATCTCAGAGCAGGAACGGCCTGATCTCTCGGAGATCGTTGCCAAGACCACGGACAGCCTGCCTGTATTCCTTGTTTCGTGCCTTGGGTTGGGCCTGCTCTTCGTAAAGAAACCAAAAACCAGCCTGTTCCTGTCGGTGCCCCTTGTGCTGGGGATCTTTTCGTTCCTGTTTGCAAAACGTTTCCTTATATTTCTCGCCCCGATGACCGCACTGGGCACCGGGTTCATCGCATCCACGCTCTGGGGCTATCGGACGAGATCCAGGGCCTTTGTCGTCGCTGTACCAGTGTTCGTCGTACTTGTGGCCTGGCCCTCCTTTTCAAAGGATATGAAAAAAAATTTCTGGCCCAAGGAACCCCCTCACCTTATCGCCGGTATGGATCTGGCCTCGCGCAAAACCGCGTCCAATGGGGTAATATGGGCATGGTGGGATCACGGCTATCCCATCAACTACTGGGCAAGGAGGGCTACGATAAATGATGGGTCGGTCCACAACCCGGAACGTTCCGTTTACAATGGCATCCCACTTGCAACCCATGACGAAAGGCTTGCTGCAAACTTCATGCGTTTCTACGTGGCAAGGGGACTTACGGGCATCCACAAATTCTACGAGGCCACCGGGGAAGGAGCGGACAGGGGGCTACCCCTTATAAAAAGGATACTGGCCGCCGGGCCGGAGGGGGCCCGTAATATACTTAAGGGAATCCGCTTCAAGGCCAACGCCCATGGCGCTACAGAAAATGACTGGCTTGAATTCTTCTATCCAAGACACGTAAGACCGGTATACCTGTTCCTGGACTGGCGGCTCACCTTCACCAATTACTGGTGGTTCTGGCTGGGGACATGGAACCCGGCGCTTCACGATGGAATTCACCCGTTCTATCAATCCATTTACGGCCTGAGGCTAAGCGATAATGTGGCCAGGAATGCCGATGGATTCGAGGCAGATCTGGAAAAAGCCGTTGCGGTATTCCAAGGGAGACGATTCCTCCTCAAAAGAGCTGTGATATATACAGGGGATTCCATTGAGGAGTTCGCTCGTGGCCATGGGAGCATAAACCTTGAGCTGTATGCACCTGCAGATTTTGCCGCCATTGAAGATGATGCCATTGCCGAATCCGTATTCAACAAACTTTTCATAAGGCATCGGCCGGGCAAATACTTTTCACTGGTAGCAGAAAGGGTGCCATCCTTCCAGATCTGGAAGGTCGATGGAGACAGGTTGGAGTGACCCACGATGAATGTCTCAATTATCATACCTGCCTATAACGAGGCACCTGCCATTGCCGAAACCATCAGAAAGATACGAATGGCCTATCCGGACTTCGAAATAATAGTCGTAGATGATGGCAGCCAGGACGACACGGCGCAAAGGGCACAGGAGGCAGGCGCCAAGGTGATAAGGCATCCCTATAACATAGGGAATGGCGCGGCTGTGAAAACCGGAATCAGGCACTCGAAAGGGGAACTGGTAGTGCTGATGGATGGAGATGGGCAACATGATCCAGCTGACATTCCAAGGCTGCTAAGAGCGGCAAAGGACTATGACCTTGCAATAGGAGAGAGGTCCCCGCAGGATCAGGCATCCCTGGGGCGCAGGTTTGCCAACTGGTGCTATAACAAACTGGCCTCCTATGTAACTAACTTTCCTGTCAAGGATCTGACCTCCGGATTCAGGGTATTTCACCGCACCACTGTCCTGAGATACCTGAGCCTGTTCCCAAACACCTTTTCATACCCAGCTACGAGCACCCTCGCCTATCTGCGCAGCGGCCTCACCGTAAAATATGTCCCCATCTTCACCCACAAAAGGACGGGTAAAAGCAAGATCAAGCCCCTACGGGACGGCTATCGGTTCCTGCTGATCATAGTTCGGATCGCCACCCTGTTTTCACCATTCAAGGTATTCCTGCCCATAAGCTTCTTCTTCCTGACCACCGGCCTGTGCTACTATGGCTATACACTGGCTGCCTTTCACCGGTTCACGAACATGTCTGCCCTGCTCCTGAGCGTTGGGGTCATGGTGTTTCTTATGGGTCTCGTATCGGAGCAAATCACACAGATGCGCTACGACAGGGTGGACTGGACTAAATGACCTCCCATTTCCCTGCATGCCTGAAACGAAAAATCAAAAAACAAGATGGATCTGGAGCACAGGCCCCGGATCACTGCTAGGCAGAAATTGGATATCTCGGTAATAATCATTAGCATTGCCCGCGACAGCCTTTACAGGACCCTCGAGGGGGTCCTCAGCCAAAGAACACATCGACGGCGTTTTGAGGTAATACTGGTCCTACAGGCACAGCTCGACCCTAAACGATTTGACAGGCTCGATCGGCATAGCCGTCCCATAAGGATCATAAGCCGTCCCCGGGGACTCGGCCTTAGCTATTACCGCAACGAGGGCATACGCAATGCAAGGGGCAGGGTCCTTGTCTTCATAGACGATGATGAATGGGTCACGAACGAGACATGGCTTTCCTCTATCACCGGGCCGATATTTTCTGGCGAAGCCCTGGTGACCACGGCGGGCACACGAATACCCCTAACCGGAAGCTATCTTACGGATTGCGCAGGCTATCTCGGTCATCCTGGCGGCGGCAACCTGGGATTCCCGAACATGTGGCACGTAACGGACCAGAATTGGACCGCCCATCTATGCTCTGGGAATTTTGCATTCTCAAGTACCCTGGGCTGCCGTTTTGACGAAAGGCTGAAAGAGGGCTCAGAGGATGTAGAGCTGGGGCAGCGTCTCATGAAGATGGGGATCAAAATCAAGTACGTACCTGGGGCTACCCTTCTCCACGTCCCAAGATCAGGGCTGTTTAATTTGATGGGATGGTACTTCAAGCGCGGTAAGACCCTTCATGACTATCTGAAGAACACACGTATAGCCCGTAGCCAGGTGAGAGAAAAAGGAAGGGCGGCCAGAAACCTGTTTCGTAATATCTGGAAGACAAGGTACCTGACCGGCGTTGCCTTTCTCTTCGTACTCCAGCACATTGCATTCCTGGCAGGCTACGCATGGGCAAGGATGACCAAAAGGGGCTAGCACGGGCTACAAAAACTCCCTACGCCTGTTATACCCCTGCCTGATCTTTCCAAGCACATAGGCCAAGCCGCCTGAACGCATTCCACATCTCAGCTGGAAGAGCCTGTAAGAGAGACGGTAATACATTCCACCCAGGCTGCCTTTCCTGGCAAAGCCGAATTTTTC
>JAJRZR010000027.1 GCA_024275145.1 Deltaproteobacteria bacterium
AAACGTTCATGCCTGCTAGGCCCTTGTTACAGGCACCCCCCCCGGACATGAGAAAATACATTCCTGATGGAGGGGGATGCATTTTTACGGTAATTTGAAGCGAATAGTGTAGCGTGAAAATGCATCCCGACCCTTAGGGTATGTTTTCCGCCTTTTTCCCATCTTTGTTTTCGCCCTTGTTGTGTCCAGTGCATGATCGGTTATATTCAGCTAAATCCTTCATGCGGCCCGCTTTGATGTCGCCCCGGGGCATCCAGGGGTGTGCGGGCCAGAAGATTCAAGAATTTTATCGCCAGGAGGCCAATTTTTATGCTTAAGATTCAAGACTTATGGGTAGATGTCCATGGGAAGGAAGTGCTCAAGGGCATCAACCTGGAGATAGGGAAGGGCGAAACACATTGCCTTTTCGGAAAGAATGGTTCGGGCAAAACTACCCTGTTAATGACCCTTATGGGTTTCGAAGGTTACAGGGTCAAACACGGTAATATAATCTTCAAGGGTGAAGACATAACGAACTTGCCGGTCAATGAGAGGGCTGAAATGGGCATCGGGCTATCGTTTCAGCGTCCGCCGACCTTGAGGGGCGTGAAGCTCAGGGATCTCTTGACCATCTGTGCAAAGGATGCGGATCGGGCCGTCAGCCTTGCCCTTTCCTATGGATTCGAGGATTTCCTGGACCGGGAGGTAAACCTTGGATTTTCAGGGGGTGAGATCAAGAAATCTGAACTCCTTCAATTGCTTGCCCAGGATCCTGACTTTACCTTGCTCGATGAGCCTGAATCAGGGGTGGATGTGGAGAATCTAAATGTCATTGGGGAGATGATCAAGAAGCTGTTGCAAAAGGATATCCACAGGAACAGGACCAAATCAGGCCTCATAATAACCCACACGGGTTTTATCCTGAATTATGTGACCGCAGACAAGGGGCATGTAATGCTGGATGGCAAGATAATGTGTCAGGGGAATCCCCTTGAGATATTCGAGGGAATCCAGAAATACGGATATCAGGAGTGCGTCAAATGTCAGTTCTAGAAAACAGCAAGAATGTTTCGGAGGACGAAGAGATCCTCGAACGATTCAGGCCTGCCTCCGAAGCCGAGTCAGTGCGTGATGTCAGCCAGCTTGGGGAGGAGGACCTGAACAAGCTCAGGCAAACGGGTGTGGACCTTGATGCCGGTGATAGGATTGGGACCTTCTTACAAACAAATTGTGGGGTCACGAAGTGTGAATGCCAGGTCCAGGGTGTTGAGATGCTTCCCATGACCGAGGCCTTGAAGAAATACGACGGCCTTTCGGAATATTGGTGGAAGCTGGTATCACCCGATAAGGATGCCTTTACCCGTGAAACTGCAAGGGATTTGGATAACGGTTACTTCATAAGGGCCCTGCCGGGGCAAAAGGTAGTATATCCCCTTCAGACCTGTCTTTACATCCGAAGCGACAATGTAGCCCAGAGGGTCCACAACGTGATCATTGCCGAGGAGGGCTCTGAACTTCACGTGATCACGGGCTGCGCCACCCATCCCCATCTTACCTCCGGGCTTCACATAGGGGTCTCTGAGTTTTTCGTAAAGAAGGGAGCCAAACTCGTGTTCACAATGGTCCATAACTGGGGCGAAGAGATCTATGTGAGGCCAAGAACCGGGATACGCGTAGAAGAGGACGGCATCTTTATTTCGAACTATGTGTCACTCAAGGGGGTAAAGTCCATCCAGACCTTTCCCACGGCCACCCTTGCAGGGGCCAGGGCACTTGTCCGGTTCAATTCTGTAATAGTTGCCCCTGAAGGGGCACATATCGATTCCGGGGCCAGGGTGATCCATGAGGGTCCTGAAAGTAAGTCAGAGATCATCTCCAGGACCATTTCCTATGGTGGAACAGTGATAGCGCGTGGGCATTTGGTGGGAAAGGCGTCTGACATCAAGGCTCACCTTGAATGCCAGGGGTTGATGCTCAGTGAGCATGGTGTGATACACGCTATTCCTGAACTCGAGGCCCACATCGCCGACGTGGATATGTCACACGAGGCCGCCGTGGGCAGGATTGCAAGAGAGGAGATAGAATATCTAATGGCAAGGGGCCTCAGTGAAGAAGAGGCCACGTCCACTATTGTAAGGGGATTCCTGAACGTAAAGATCGACGGGCTTCCCAGGGAGCTGGAAGAGGAGCTCCAGGCCGCTGTGGACGAATGCCAGAAAGGCATGTAGATGGATGAAGATAGGCCTTGCCCAGTTTGATCCGTTAATCGGCGACTTTGGCCATAACGTCGGTAGGATGGGTGCACTGGCCAGGGACGCCAGAAGGCGTGGATGCGATCTTGTGGTCTTCCCAGAGCTTGCGGTCTGTGGCTATCCTCCCCGGGATCTTCTGGAGCGCCAGGAGTTCATTGAAGATACCCTTGGTGCCTTGGACGAATTGGTAGCCCGTATTTCAGGCATAACCGTTCTATGCGGCTGCGTGACCAGGAACGAGGGCCCCTTTGGGAAGCCCCTTCACAATAGCGCCATACTCTTCAGAAACGGTAAGATCCTGGGCAAGGTACACAAGAGATTGCTCCCTAGCTACGATGTCTTTGATGAGTCACGGTATTTTGAACCGGGACCGGCCTCAATGCCCTTGGTTGTCAAGGGTATGCGCCTGGGCGTAACCATATGTGAGGATATCTGGAACGACGATTTTCAGCCGGGCGTGCGGCGTATATACGGTGTCAATCCGGTGGCTGAACTGGTTCAGCAGGGTGTGGATGCCTTCGTGACCATTTCGGCCTCCCCGTTTACCCTGCAAAAACAGCAGATTCGCTTTGCCATTCTGGATGGTCTGGCCAAAAAGTATGCCAGGCCCTTTGTCTATGTAAATGCGGTTGGGGGACAGGACGCGCTGGTCTTTGATGGCGCAAGTCTTGCTGTTGGCAAGGGTGGTGCCGTTATTTCCCAGGCCGCGGATTTCAGAGAGGACCTGGTCGTTGCAGACCTTGCTGCCGGTACCGGGGAACATCATAGGATCTCCTCATCCGATGAGGAAAGGATCGTCAAGGCCTTATGCCTGGTACTCAAGGACTATACCGGTAGGTGCGGATTGAAGAAGGTGACCCTTGGCCTCAGCGGGGGAATAGATTCGTCGGTTACCGCGGTCTTGGCAGCCAGGGCAATGGGCAAGCAGAATGTTCTCGGGGTCATTATGCCTTCGCCTTATACCTCGAGGGAGAGCATAGAGGATGCAGAGGTCCTGGCAGGAAATCTTGGTATTGATACCGTCACCCTTCCTATCTCAAGGATATTCAAGTCCTACCTTGATACACTTGGCCCCCTTTTCAAGGGCACCGAGCCCGGTGTGGCGGAAGAGAATATCCAGGCCAGGATCAGGGGGAATCTGCTGATGGCCATATCCAACAAGTTCGGTTACATGGTCATTTCCACTGGGAATAAAAGCGAACTGGCTGTTGGCTACTGTACCCTTTACGGTGACATGAGCGGAGGCTATGCACTCATATCCGATCTTCCCAAGCTTCTGGTCTACAAGGTCGCCAGGTATCTGAACAGTAAGGTGGAGATCATACCGGAAAGGGTGTTCTCGAAACCACCTTCCGCAGAACTCAGGCCAGGCCAGCGTGACGAGGACGATCTGCCGCCCTATGATCTTCTTGATCCGATACTTGAGTTGTATTTGGAGGAAAATTTGTCCCCTGATCAGATAATCGCTGCGGGATTCGGCAGGGATGTGGTGCTTAAGGTCGTATCCATGGTGGAGCGCAACGAGTACAAACGGCGACAGGCCCCCATAGGTCCGAAGGTTACCTCCAAGGCCTTTGGGTGCGGACGAAGATATCCCATCGCGCATGGGTACCGAGTGCTGCGGCCCAACCTAAGACAGGGGTGATAGGGGTTTAGAGTTGGAAAAGGGGGTCTACATAAAGGATATACTGCCAGGTGGTCCGGTGACAGGCCTTTTCTGTGTGGGTAGCAAGCGCCTTCTGGAGACAAAGAACGGCACGCCTTATCTGGCGATCACCCTGGTTGACAAATCGGGTGAGATAGAGGGACGGGTATGGGACGAGGCCTTACAATACGATCAGAAATTTGCAGAGGGGGACTTCGTAAGTATCGAGGGGGAAGGGAAGACCTTCGGCGGCAGCCTCCAGTTGAAGATCAACGTGCTTTCTGTAGTGAGGCCTGACAGGGTGGATCCATCCCTTTTCCTTCCTGTGTCTCCGCTAGATCTTGATTCCTGTTGGGACGAGTTTGTTCGTTTTGCCAAGGGAGTCAAGTGCCCCATTTTTGGCAGCCTCTTGAATTCATTGGTAAAGGATACCACGTTCGTCAATGCCTTCAGGACTGCGCCGGCGGCCAAGAAGATGCATCATGCCTATATAGGAGGCCTCCTTGAGCACAGTGTCGCCGTGGCCAGGATGGCAAGGGCCGTTTCCAGGCTCTACGGCCACCTAGACCATGACCTGCTTCTGTCCGGGGCCTTGATACACGATATCGGGAAGATAAAGGAATTTCGCTACGATCGGCCACCCATCGATTATTCTGACCAGGGCAGGCTCCTTGGACATGTGGCATTGGGGGTTTCCATGCTGGAAGGGTATGTGAAGAGACTTGGGCTGGACGCCGGTGCTCCACGGTTGCTGGCACTCAAGCACCTGATACTGAGTCACCATGGCCAACGTGAATTTGGTGCTCCTGTCCTTCCTATGATGGAAGAGGCGGTGGTGTTGCACATAATAGATGATCTGGATGCCAAGTTGAATTTTCTCGGACGCCTGAAGGATGGCCTGCCAGAGGGCGAATATCAATGGACCGGTTTCCAAAGGCTTTTCGACAGGTATTTTTTTCTTCGTGGCAGGAACGGGTGTTTGGATGAGCCAGGTGGGGACACGAAGGATAGAGGGGATAGCGGTTCGTTTCAACAGTCACTTTGGAGGGGTGCCGGATAGCAGTGGGCATCTCTAATGAGAATTACAGCGTTGACAAGGCCTGCCTGATTTTTTCCAGGGCCATGTCTGCAGGAAGGCTTGCCCATGCGTATCTGTTTTCCGGCCCGGAGAAGGCGCTCAGGGAACGGCTTGCCCTTGACGTCGCTGGCTTTCTGCTGTGTGACCATCCAGTGCCTGAGGATGCACCGTCCGGGGCATGTGGGCGATGCATCCAGTGTGAAAAAATCGCTAGGGGCGTACACCCTGACCTCCTCCTCATATATCCCGAGGGGGGAATGATACGTCTCGAGCAGATCCGAAATCTTCAGTCCTCTCTTGCCTTTTCTCCCCTTGTGGCGAAAAGGCGCGTATGTATCGTTTTTGACGCCCACGGCATGAACGCAGAGGCGGCAAATGCTCTGCTGAAGACACTGGAAGAACCACCAGACAGGTCGTATCTGTTTTTGACTGCCGGTTCCGTAACAGGGCTTCTGTCCACCATAGTTTCTAGGTGCCAGGTGGTATCGTGCTCCCAGTGCCCTGATGAGGATGCCATAAGGGAATTGGAACGTGCTGGTTCCTATTCCACCGATCATATCCAAATGGCAATTACCCTGGCCCTTGGTGACACGGATACGGCCAGAAGGGTCTTGAACGCCGGAGGCCCGGATCTAAGGGATGCCATCGTTGATTTCATGGGCCGACGGGAAGGGCAGATAGCCAGGTTTTTCGATCTGATCCATGGCCTTTCGACCGATCGTGACAGGCTACTGGCCGCGGTCGCCGTAATCCGTGGTCTTGTCAGGGACATACTAGTCATAAAGGGGATGGGCACTGGTTCAAGGGCACCTTCCGATCTGCGCCGTCTGCTTGTCAACAAGGATCTTTTCGAGGTGCTGAAGGGCATTGGGACGGCCCTTGCCATGGAGGCGCTTGGTGCATATGCCTCATGGCTGGATACCATTGAATGGAAACTGGAGAGGAACGTAAATCCCCAGATGCTCCTGGAGGCCGCCCTTGTCTTCTGGATACAGAGGAGATTCAAGGGTGATCGGGATTTTTGAACCCCCACGTTCTGCCCGCTTCCCGGCATGGTGTATTTTCTGTTTGTCCCCCCTGGATGTATTTTGGTGCAGCAAGGTACGTATTGCATAAAACCGGGAGACAAACCAGGGTACGCCTTCTTTACAGGCCAGCGTATGAAAATGCAATCCACATGGAGAATGTATTTTCACGGTAAGTTTGTTATTATTGAAGCCATGGAAAATTCAGAAACAGACGTTGCCCAGAGGTCGAAATCCAAAGATCCGTCAACAGATCGTTCAAGTGGAGACAAGGATGTCCTCCTGGTAGGTGTGCGGCTCCGTCCCGGATGGCCGATCGTGCATTTTTGTTCAGAAGGCCTTGACGTGGCCGATGGTGAATGGGTCCTGGTACCCACTGATCATGGCCCGGAGGTAGGGCAGGTGGTCGGATGCCCTGTCAATGCCTCGTTGCCATTATCTGCCTGTCCTCTGGCAATAAAACGCCTTGCGAGTACCCGGGAAATAGACGCATATTACAAGAATCTCGAGAGGGAACATGAGGCCAGGAGAATATGCAGTGAGCGGATAAAGGTATTGGGCCTTTCCATGAAGCTGGTCCGGGTCGAGAGCTTTTATGACGGGAGCAAGATAGTATTCTATTATTCTGCCGACGGGAGGGTGGATTTCAGGGAACTCGTGAAGGATATGGTGAAGGCCCTGAGGACCAGGGTGGAAATGCGACAGATTGGCATCCGTCATGAGGCCAAGATGATCGGGGGAGTGGGAAGCTGTGGCAGGGAACTTTGCTGTTCCAGTTTTCTGAAGAGTTTCGACCCCATCTCCATAAAGATGGCAAAGGCACAGAACCTTCCGTTGAATCCCAACAAGATATCCGGTTTCTGCGGCCGGCTCCTGTGTTGTCTCACCTATGAATACAGTACCTACCAGGAATTCGCCAAGGATATGCCCAATCTTGGCAAATCCTGTGAAACTCCGGCCGGCCATGGAAAGGTGGTGCGCCACAATGTACTGAAACAGACGATCACTGTGGCCCTGCCCGGTGGTGACCAGCTCGAGTTCAACAAGGCCGAACTCGACAGTTATGCCTCCCGAGGCAATGAACAAAGGGGTGGTGGTAAAGGGAAGGCCGAGGGCCAGCCCGGAGAGAGCAAGAAGAAGAACAGTGGCAGGCGCCGGGGACGCACTCTCCAGCAAAAGCAGGGGAAGAACAAGAAACAATGCAGTAAGAGACGCTCCAGGCCTAGATCCAGAAAGAAGGCAAATGGAAAGGAAGGCAAGGGAACGAAGGGGAGCAGTTGATTTTGGCGAATATCATGAGCAATAGATTTTATATAACCACACCAATATACTATGTAAATGCCGAGCCCCACCTGGGGCATGCGTATTCAACTGTGGTGGCCGATGTGCAGAACCGCTACCACAAGTTGCAGGGAGAAGAGACCTTTTTTCTCACCGGCACGGACGAGCACGGCGATAAGATCGTCCAGGCCGCACTGGCCCAGGGGCTGGATCCAAAATCCTATGCGGACAGGATATCCGGAATGTTCAGGGAGTCCTGGCCTCTTCTGGAGGTCGAGCCCGACAGGTTTATACGCACCACCGATCCAGATCACATAAAGACGGTGCAGATGGTGCTTCAGAAGGTCTATGAGAAGGGCGATATCGAGTTCAGGGAATACGAGGGGCTTTACTGTTTTGGGTGTGAGAGGTTTTACATCGAGCGGGAGCTTGTGGATGGCAAATGTCCTGACCACAACATAGAGCCGGTAAGGCTCAAGGAGAAGAATTACTTCTTCCTAATGAGCCGCTATCAGGATTGGCTAATAGATCACATAAAGACCCATCCGGAGTTTATCACGCCTGAGCGTTACAGGAACGAGGTGCTCTCCTTCCTGAAGGAGCCCTTGGAAGACCTTTGTATTTCACGTCCCACCTCTCGTCTTACATGGGGCGTGCCTCTTCCCTTCGATGATGGATTCGTAACATATGTGTGGTTTGATGCGCTGGTAAATTACCTTTCCGGCCTAGGATACCCTGATGATGACAAATTCAGGCGTTTCTGGCCGGTAGCCGAACATGTCATTGCAAAGGACATCTTGAAGCCCCATGGAATCTACTGGCCTACCATCTTGAGGGCCTTGGATCTGCCCCCCTACAGGCGTCTTCATGTACATGGTTATTGGCAGATGAAGGCCAGGAAGATGTCCAAGAGCCTGGGAAACGTGATCAGACCTGGGGACCTGGTGGAGGCCTTTGGGGCAGATGCCACCAGGTATTGCCTGATGCGCGAAATGGTCTTCGGCCTTGATGCCGGTTTCAGCGAGGATGCCTTTGTCACCAGGATAAACGCGGATCTTGCAAATGATCTTGGGAACCTTTTCAGCCGTACCCTGGCCATGGTCAAGAAATACGTCAATGGCCGGGTACCGGAACCGGCTGATCCAGGCCTGGAGGAGAAAAGGCTCATGGAGGGCGTCGACTCCCTCGTGCCACTCTGGGAAGGGCACATGTCCGCCTTCGAGACCCACAGGGCGTTACAGGAGATATGGAAGGTCATAAATATCGCCAACAAGATGATCGACACCACCGCTCCGTGGGAACTTGCAAAGGCGGGTGAAGAGCGGGCTGGAGAGCTCAATTCCGTGCTTTACTGCCTGCTCGAGGCCCAGAGGATATTTTCTATCCTCATATCTCCGGTCATGCCTGATACAGCCCGGAGGATGCAGGAAGCGCTGGGGCTCGATGCCCGGTATTCCCCGGGCATTGGTGATACCCGCTGGGGTATGTTGAGGCCCGGTACGAAGACGGAGAGAATAGCCTCCCTGTTTCCAAGAATAGACCTCAAGAGGGCAAGGATCACAGGGGCCGTTGCAAAGGCGGAAAAGGAAGGTGGACAAAGGAAAGGAGACAAGGTGGAAGGTCAACAGGAGGAAGGAATAATATCGTTTGAGGAATTCCAGAAGGTGGATCTCAGGGTCGGGCAGGTAATCGCTGCCGAACCAGTGCCCAGGGCAGACAGGCTTTTAAAGCTTACCGTGGCCTGTCCTGAAGAGCGTCAGATAGTGGCAGGTATTGCCGAGTATCTTACCCCTGAACAGGTTGTCGGGAAGCAGGTGGTAGTCGTTGTCAATCTAAAGCCGGTAAAGCTCAGGGGGGTGAAATCCGAAGGTATGTTGTTGGCAGCCAAGGATGCCCGGGGGCTCCATCTAATCACGACCGAAACCGCGGTTGAGCCTGGAAGCAAGGTAAGCTGAGACGTGGATCCAAATACCATAATACTGGGAACCGCCGGCCATATCGACCATGGGAAGACCACCCTCGTCAAGGCCTTGACAGGCACCGATACGGACCGCCTGAAGGAGGAAAAGGAAAGAGGCATAACCATAGAACTTGGTTTTGCTCACCTGAACCTGCCCTCAGGCAGGAGGCTTGGCGTGGTGGATGTGCCAGGCCATGAGCGTTTTGTGAAGAACATGGTGGCCGGTGCCATGGGCATGGACCTGGTGATCCTGGTTGTGGCCGCCGATGAGGGGGTGATGCCCCAGACCAAGGAGCATCTTGAGATCTGTCAACTGCTCGGGGTGAAGAGCGGAATCGTCGTCCTTACCAAAAAGGACATGGTAGACGAGGAATGGCTGGAGCTCGTGAGCGATGACGTCAGGGGCTTCCTCGCAGGCACTTTCCTCGAGGGTGCCCCGGTGGTTGCCGTGTCTTCGACTACTGGAGAAGGCCTCGACAGGCTTTTGGAGATCCTTGATCGTTGTGCTGGCCAGGTCGTTCCCAGACGGCCCGTGGGTCCCTACCGCCTGCCTGTGGACAGGGTCTTTGTGATAAAGGGTTTTGGAACGGTAGTGACCGGGACTTCCATTTCGGGGAAGATAGGGGTTGGTGAGGAGGTGACGATATATCCGCCTGGTATCGGTGCCAAGGTGCGCGGCATACAGGTCCACGGCCAGGAGAGCCAGGAGGCAAGGCCGGGGATGCGCACTGCCCTCAACCTTCAAGGGGTGAGCAAGGACGATGTAAGGCGGGGGGACGTAATAGCATCCCCTGGTTCCCTGAGGCCCAGTTATTTGCTGGACCTGGAGCTTACGTATCTTCAGAGTGCCGAAAGGCCCCTCAAATACAGAAGCCCTGTCAGGTTCCATGCAGGGACCACCGAGGTGATAGGGAGGATACTGTTGAGGGGGGATGAACTCCTGCCTGGTTCCAGTTCCTATGTCCAGATCAAGCTTGAGGAGCCGGTGGCCGTCCTTCCTGGTGACCGTTACGTGGTCAGGAGTTATTCACCAATCCGGACCATAGGCGGGGGAAGGGTCCTGCATCCACTGCCAAGGAAAAGGAAGAGGACCAGGCAGGACCTGTGGGACGAGATGGATGTCCTTGCCAATGGAAGTCCTGCGGAGTTGCTGGAATATCATCTGGCCAGGGCAGGGGTGAGGGGCCTTGGTGCCCCGGAGCTTTCGATGCGGACTGGGATATATGGCAAGGCATTCAAACGGGAGATCGATCACCTGCTCGGATCCAGGAAGGCGGTGCGTTTCGAGGCCGACGGTCCTATCATCCACGGCCGGGTATACGAGGGTTTGAAGGAAGACATCCTTGGAATCCTTGAGGCATATCACAGGGACAATCCACTGGTACAAGGGCTTTCCAAGGAAGAGTTGAGGTCCAGGCTCTTTCCATCTCTTACTGGTGCCAGGCGTCCGGTACAGCCCATGTCTCAACAGGCAGGGAAGGCAAACCAGAAACTGTTTCAGCGTTTGCTCCAGGATTTGTCAAGGGACGGTTTACTGGTCCAGGAGCAGGATATCGTAAGGCTTTCATCCCATAAGGTCTTGTTGAAGGATGAGGAGTCGGATATACGCCACAGGCTCGAGGAGCTTTTCCGGTCTGCAGGGCTTCAGCCACCATCCAGGAAGGAGGCTGTCACCAAGGCCGCCAGGGGTGGGGATAGCCGGACGGCAGACGATGTCTTTGAACTCATGGTCAGGGATGGTTCCCTGATAAGGGTCCGTGAGGGGCTGTACTACCATCCCAGGGTCCTGGAGGACCTCAAACAGACCGTCATAGGTTTCCTCGAGGAACACGGCGAGATGCTTATCACGGATTTCAGGGACCTGTCCGGTGGGCTTTCGAGAAAATACATGATCCCCATCCTCGAATATCTCGATAACCAGAGAATCACCATCCGTGTAGGTGACAGGCGCAAACTCAGAGGGGCTTGAAAAGTTGTCGAAGCAGTCTGGCAAAGATCCTCTGCCCGACCGCCCGTCCGGTTCGGACTTTCTGGTAACCTTCGAGCTCGTCCCGGCCAGGGCGTCTAAGGGCAAGGCCGTGGACCAGATATTGGCATTTGCCAGGGATGCCGCCGAGGGTGGGATAATCAGCGCCCTGTCCATAACGGATAACGCTGGTGGCCATACAGCCCTTTCCCCTGTGTCCCTTGGGGTGGAGATCAAGGCCATGGGGATCGAGCCCATCATTCATTTTTCCTGCAAGGACAAAAACCGCAATATCATAGAGAGCCAGTTGTTCGAACTGGATCGTTCGGGCCTCAAAAGCCTGCTTGTGCTCACCGGTGATTATCCCAGGTATGGTTACAATGGTAATGCCAAACCGGTATTCGATCTGGACTCGGTTCAGGTCCTTGGGCTTCTTGAAGAGATGCGCAAGGGCATGGTGGTGGATCCCAGGGCACCTGGCGGGGGTGTCAGGCTGCCCGCACTTGATTTCAACGCAGGATGCGTGGTCTCGCCCTTCAAACGGCTACAGGCAGAGCTTATTCCACAGTATCTGAAGCTTAAGAAAAAGATAGCGGCCGGTGCCAGGTTCGTTATTACCCAGATGGGCTTCGATGTAAGAAAATACCAGGAACTCAGGCTATTCATGGACCAGGAATCCCTCGACAGGCCCCTCATTGGAACGGTCTTCGTGCCGAACTCAGGTCTTGCCAGGCTGTTGAACAGGGGAGTAGTTCCAGGTTGTGTTCTTCCTGGCAGGCTCTTGAGGCAGATAGAGGATGAAGTGGCAGGATCTGGAGACAGGGGCCTTGGCGCCCGGCTGAAAAGGGCAGGCCGTTTGATAGCAATACTAAAGGGAATAGGCTATCAGGGGGTCCATATCAGCGGGCCGGAGATTTCCCATTCTCATGTGGCATGGATGATAGACTATGCCAGGGATATAGGGGATAACTGGCCCGAATACGTCCCTGAATTCCTTTTTCCAGAAGAGTGGCAATATTGGTACTTTCCCGAAGACCCGGCAACAGGTCTCAATCTCATTCCTGAATCCTGCGAGTCGATAGACAGCCGTATCCCTGATACCGCCTCCTTGAAGGAGTTCGTCTCCCCGGGCCTGTGGCTGGGCTTGTTGATACATTGGATGTTCTTCGAACCGGGCAAGGGGGCTTACCACAAGATGAACGCAGCGGCCGCGGGTATCGAAGGCTCCATGGCCGAGGAGGTCCTGTCGTCCTTTGAATATCTGTGCAAGGAATTGCTCTATGATTGCAGGCGTTGTGGGGACTGTTTCCTGGCAGAGATGGCGTTTCTCTGTCCCCAGTCCAAGTGTGCCAAGTACCTCGTTAATGGACCTTGTGGCGGCAGCAGGGATGGCTGGTGTGAGGTCTGGCCTGGGCGGCGCCGGTGCATATATGTGCGGATCTTCGAGAGATTGAAGATGCTTAAGGGGGTTGGCAGCCTCAAGGAGTCCATAGTGCCTCCCAGGAACTGGGCACTTTCAGAAACATCTTCCTGGTTGAATTTCTATCTTGGAAGAGATCATCGTAAGCTCGAAAAATAACGGCCTGCCCATCCATCTCCTGATGTCCAGTCATCCACGGGTAAGCATACCAGTATAAGCAATTATCCCAGCCCTTCAGTCTGCCTGGCCGTTGTACAGGCGCATCCCCGGGTATGAGATACGGCCCGTTTGCCTTTCCTGAAACGCAGGGTTTCCGTGAGCATACGAGTCCTTGCCCACCTTAGGGTGTTTTTCTTGTCTGGCATCTAAAGTGCATGAATCCAATCATTGGACAGCGTGATCGAGGTTGGGCAGGGGTAATTTTTCCTTCGCATGGGTGTTTTCGGGCAATTTGTGTGATCCCAGGGGGCTGCTTAAAAAATCAGTTGACAAGATAAATGTTTAGGTGAATTCATCCGAATTGGAACCTTGTGTTTTTTGTATTGAGAAAAAATATACACCAAAACCAGGGATGTTTTTTCCCCGTATCCCTGGTATGCCTGTTTGGCAGGCAGGGAATTTTGGCCAGCTCTACCGAGGAAGATCAGGATGACTGAATTAAGGAAGGTTTTTCCATCAAGACGTACCGAACATATCGCCTATGCTATAAGGGATATCCTCCAGGTAGCCCATGAAAGACAGGAAGCAGGGGGGGATCTTCTCTATCTCAATATCGGGGATCCTGTCCTTTTTGGTTTCCATACCCCCAAGCACCTGGAAGACGCAGCCTATGAAGCTATGCTCCAGGGCCACACGGGTTATTCTGCTTCGGAAGGGGTTCCCGAGGCAGTAGAGGCCATCAGAAAGGAGGTTGTAGGTAAGGGCATTGAGCCCCACGAGATCCTTGTCACCACAGGGGCCAGTGAAGCCATAGATTTCGCCCTCTCGGCCCTTGTGAACAAGGGTGAGAATGTGCTCGTGCCATCGCCGGGTTATCCATTGTACAATGCCCTTCTCAGCCGGCTCATTGGTGAACCTCGTCCCTATGCACTCGATGAAGACAACGACTGGCAACCGGATATCGATCATATGGCCAGCCAGATTGATGACAAGACCAGGGCCATCGTAATTATAAACCCGAATAATCCTACAGGGGCGGTCTATAGCGAGGATACGCTGCGCAGGGTTGTCGAACTCGCCAGACGCTACAACCTGGTGATATTGAGCGATGAAATATACGACAAGCTTATATTGAATGGGAAACAGCACATAAGTATTGCATCCCTTGACAAGGAACTGCCCATGGTCACATTCAATGGGTTATCCAAGAGTTACCTGGCCCCGGGTTTTCGTATCGGTTGGTCAGTGGTAAGCGGTGCCCCTGAACTGGTAGAGGACTATACCGAGGCCATGAGGAAGCTGGCACGTGCCAGGCTTTGCGCCTCCCATCCGAAACAATTCGCCATACCGGTTGCCTTGAACGGCAATCAGCAACATGTGATAGAAACCAGAAAGAAGTTGAAGGCCCGCCGGGATCTTACGGTTGACCGGCTGAATGCAATTCCGGGTATATCCTGCCAGAGACCTGATGGGGCATTTTATGCCTTTCCAAGGATAGAACTCGACGTGAGGGATGAGGATTTCGTCAAGGACCTCATAAGGGAGACGGGAGTGGTGGTGGTCCATGGCAGTGGGTTCGGAGAGCTGCCGGCAACCCCCCATTTTCGTCTTGTCTTTTTACCTGAAGAATCGGTGCTGAACGAGGCCTATGACAGGATAGAGGCCTACATGAAAAGGCACTATTAGTTGGCGAGGGTCATTCCCCGTTTGCCTTGGGTCCGCTGGAAACGCCTGGGTTAGTGGGCCGATATCAGATCGGCCATCCTGACGATTATATTGGAGAGCCCCTGGACCGGGGAAGGGGCCGGTCGGAAGGGGCTGTTGCCAAGGGGGGAAAATTTTGCCGGTTCAGGGGTCAGATCGGTTTCCCCGTATATGTGCCAGAGCGTTGTCCCGGTCCTGGCACTTGTTACCTTGAGGTCAAGTGCTATCCGTCCCCTTGAGTTGCCGGAGGGATATAATATCACGGGTATTTCGCCTGTTATTATGAAATCGAATCTGTCTTGCAACCCTGCATACACCTTGTCTTCCGTACGGCCGCCGGGTCTTTTTTCGAATTTCAGCGTGCCGAAGACCCCTTTTTTGATGAACAGATCCTGGACCAACCTTGTTGCCGCCACGGACCAGTTATCAGGATAGTTTCGTGGACAACTCAAGGGTAACAGTATGGCCTGGTACCTTGACATGTTGATCGGCTGTCTTGGCGCAGCAAATACGTTGATCCTTGGGATGGGACTCCTTACTGGTTCCGGTGTCAGGATCTCGGGCTGCGGGTTGATGGCGCTACATCCAGGCAACAGGATAAACAGGATGGTTAAGAGGCGGCTGACAATCGTCCCTGTCCTATGGAACAGGAACGTGTCGCGCCTTGTGGCATTTTTTTCGGTTACCATATCTTTTGCAAAAAATCCCTCCAAGCATTGAGCGCTCTGGCAGCATAGGCCTCTCCCCTTGCCCTTTTCGGAAGCCTTTTGGCAAGCCTTGGGAATAGGCCAAAGTTTATATTCATGGGCTGGAACCTGTCAGGATCGGCCTGTGTTATATGGTTGATCAGCGCGCCGTGGGCGGTTTCCGGGGGCGGGACCGTGGGTTCGAGGCCATTGATCATCCTCGCGGCATTTATGCCTGCAAGCCACCCCATGGCCGTGGATTCTATGTATCCTTCCACCCCGCTTACCTGGCCTGCCAGGAGCAGATCCTGGCGGCTCTTTAGTTGCAGGGTGGGCGTTAATACCCTCGGGGCGCAGACAAAGGTATTCCGGTGTATGCTGCCCAGGCGTACGAATTCCGCCCTTTCCAGGCCCGGTATCATCCTGAAGATTCGTTCCTGTTCCCTCCATTTCAATTTCGTTTGGAAACCGACCATGTTGTACATGCTTCCACCGATATCCTCTTGCCTTAGCTGGACCACTGCATAGGGTTCTGCTCGTGAACGCGGGTCGACAAGGCCGACCGGCTTCATGGGACCGAATCTCAGGGTTTCGGTGCCTCTAGCCGCCATCACCTCAACAGGCAGGCATCCCTCGAAGTAGGCAGCCCTTTCGAATTCCCTGAGGGGCACCTTGTCCCCGGAAAGCATGGCCGAGATGAATCCAAGGTAGGTCGCCTTATCCATAGGACAATTCAAATAATCTCCTTTTCCAGGAGGGCCGTAGCGGGACTGGCGGAAAACCACCTGGTAATCTATGGAATCTGCCAGTATGATCGGGGCGATGGCATCATAAAAGTACAGGTATTCCTCCCCGACTACGGACTTGAGCTCCCTTGACAGGGCCCTTGATGTGAGCGGACCCGTGGCGAGTATGGTAATACCCGTGGCAGGAAGGCTAGTAACCTCCTCCCTTATGACAGAAATGGATGGATGTCCTTCTATGAGTGCGGTGATCCCTTGGGAAAATTGTTACCTGTCCACGGCAAGGGCCTTTCCTGCGGGTACCCGTGTCTTTTCTGCCACATCCATGAGGAGTGAGCCGGCAATGCGCATCTCTTCCTTCAAGAGGCCAGCAGCCGAATTGGTTGCATCAGAGCGCAGCGAGTTGCTGCAAACCAGTTCCGCAAGGCCGGGATTCCTGTGGGCCGGTGAAAACTTCACGGGCTTCATTTCATAGAGGTGTACGGTTACGCCCCTTTTGGCTGCCTGCCAGGCGGCTTCACAGCCGGCAAGGCCACCGCCTATTATGTTCAGTGTAATCTGTCTGGACGTCATGGTTTCTATCGATTAATTTATCGTGATACATAGCAGTTGACAGGCTTGATGCCCGGCAACGCAGTGAATGCATCCCCTGTGACCACATACTGTTTCCTGGGTGGAATTCGAACGATTCTCCAGAGAGGGACTGGTGCCAGCATGTACACATATTTGTTTCTCTATTCGATCCTCTCCATCCCGGTGGTCCTTAGCTATTACTATAGCTTTTCAAAAAACCAAGGGTGGCTTGCAAGCTCGCTTCTGTTCACCTTCCTTGTTTCCTTTTCCGTATTGTCTGCCAGTGCAAGGGTCAGGGCCAGGACCAGAAGGTTTTTACTGGCATGGTTGCCATTGTTTTTGATCTTCTTTTTTGAAATCTTACAGTTTTTGTCCTTCTATTTCCAGGGGACAGGCTTCAACGACCGTTTCTTTTTCCATTTTTCCATAAATTCCCTGTCAGAGGCATGGCGTGCCTATTATACCCTGGTCTTGGGTGCCGGGGTGCTATTCGGGCTTTTCTGTATGCTGCTCTACCTTTGTGTAAAGAAGAGACCCTTTGGTTCGGTGCCTGTCTGTTTCTCCTTGTGTTCCCTGGCTATCTTGCCATTTTTGCATTCCCCTGTAAGGGATTTTGCCCGATATGCCCTGGCCGATGCCGCCAGCAGGGTTGATGGCTCCAGGTTGTCCCTGGGGCGGTTCAAGGACCTTGGACTCGATGTGAAGGCATTGTCACAAGAGAACATCCAGGCCACGCCTGGCAGGAACCTGGTGTTGATCTATCTTGAAAGCCTCGAGAGGCTGTATCTGGATGGCAACGTATTCAAGGACCTGGCGCCCCACACAAACAGGCTTCTTGAGGATGGCTTCTCCTTTACCAATATACATCAGGTACCTGGCACAGGCTGGACCATGGCTGGCATGGTTGCATCCCAGTGCGGTACCCCCCTTCTTTATGATAATGGCCTGGCCAGTGGCAACAATATAATGCCCAATGGTTTCCTTGGCAGGGCGGTATGCCTGAGTGACGTCCTCAAGAAGGCCAGTTATCGCCAGGTATACCTTGGAGGGGCGTCGATAAGGTTTGCAGGTAAGGGGAGTTTCCTAAGGACCCACGGATACGATGAGGTAAAGGGCCTGGACGAGTTGGAAGGCCGCTTGGCTGACAAGGGTTACAGGACAGGTTGGGGCCTTTACGACGATTCTCTGTTCAAGATTGCAGCCGATGAATACGACAGGCTTGCAAGGCTTGGCAGGCCCTTCAACCTCACACTCCTTACCCTCGACACCCATCACCCGGATGGACACGCCTCCCGTTCCTGCGCGCCATACAAGTACCTGGATAACACTATGCTCGATGCCGTCCACTGCACGGACCAGTTGCTTTACAGGTTCATCGACAGGATTTCAAGGAATCCTGCCTTCAAGGATACTACGGTGGTGTTGATGAGTGACCACCTGGCGATGAGAAACGTTGCATGGTCCCTTTATCCCAAGGATTATCAGAGGAGGGTGTTCTTTTCCATATTGAATGGAGGGAAAAGGGGGATAAGCAACAGAGACGGGACGCACATGGACATTGCCCCTACGATACTGGATGCGCTAAGGGTCCGGCATAACGTTCATTTCCTGGCCGGGAGGGATCTGTTCGCTGCACCCGGCAAAAGGCCGTTGCCTGATTTTCAAGATCCAAAGATTATCGAAGCCCTGCGATATATCAACTCGAAGTTGTTTTCTGTGATCGATCACTCATTATGTCCGGGGGGACATCTTGTGAGGTCCACGGGGAACGGGATGATCCGGATTGGCGGGATGATCATACCCCTTTATTATTATGGTATGCCTCTGCCTGCCAAACGGTTCCAGCAGGACATGGCGGTGATAGCCTTCGTAAACGGGAAGGGAAATATAAGGGAGGCATCGGTAATCCCCGCCTGTTCCCTTCCAGGGTTTGCGCTTTTGAATCGGAAGGATGCCTTTTTGTTGATAGCCCCTTCCGGGCTGCTTTCCTCCATGGGCATCGATGTCAAGGGAGAAGGCGACCTGCAGGTATTGTTTCGCAGGCTGGATGGCGCAGTTCTTTTACTCGGGAGCTTTGATTCCATTAACGGTATGGAATTGGACATGTCGAACTGTAGTGATTTGCTGGCACCTGTCCCTGATCCGCGCATAATAGCTACCTCTTCCGTTCGTATGGAGGCACTTTGCCGCGGTAAGGGGGATTATGCAGCGATCTACGATGGTGACGCCGGCAGGATCGATATTCCAGTGTGTATGGTAAATGGCATGTTCTACAGGGTCAGCCTGAGGAAACAGACAGCCTCATTCCGGTTCCGGCTGGGCGATTTTTCGGCTGTCAGCGTGCCGGTAGACAGGGTGGATCACGGGTATTGCTACGCCTTTTACGGTAACGAGGTCCTAAGTATACCCTCCATCCTGGTCGATGGAGGCATCTACAAGCACGTTAAGATGAGGCTTGTCTCTGGCAATCCGATAATCTTGGTACCCAGGAGATTGGATATGCACCTATTTGAAGGGGGATGATATCCCTTGCTTGTATCCGTGTAGCTGTTTACTGGGTGCGCATATACAAGGCGTGGTGTAAGCAGGTATACTTCCTCAAGTACTTGGCAGTGCATGGTGGGTACCCTGCGACCGCATATCCACCAAAAAACAAGATATAGTATCCTTGAGCGAATACGTCGGGTTAAGCCAAAATGTTCAATGACCTTTCAATAGAGGTAAACGGTCTCAACAAGACCTTCAGGCTTTATCACAAGCCAGCAGACAGGCTTCGGGAGCTGCTTTTCCGCCGTTCCTTTCACAAGGAATTCAAGGCGCTGGAAGACATTTCCTTTTTCGTCTCAAGGGGTGAAAGCCTTGGAATCATCGGTGATAACGGGGCGGGAAAGAGTACCCTTTTGAAGATACTGGCAGGCACACTGACCCCTACCAGTGGCAGTGTACGGGTAGATGGCCGGGCTGCGGCCCTCCTGGAGCTAGGAGCCGGTTTCCATCCAGAATTTACCGGCCGTCAGAACATATACCTGAACGCCTCCCTGATGGGCTTGACCGAGGCAGAAATCAAGGAACGCGAGCAGGACATCATCGAGTTTTCCGAACTTGGGAAGTTCATCGACCAGCCAGTCAAGACTTATTCCTCAGGCATGTATCTCAGACTGGCATTTTCCATAGCCACGAGTGTGGATCCGGAGATCCTGATCATAGATGAGGCGTTGAGCGTGGGGGATCAGTATTTTCAGCAAAAATGTATCAAGAGGATGGCTTCGTTCAAGGAGAGGAAAAAGACGATAGTCTTCTGCAGCCACAGCATGTACCTGGTCCAGGAGCTGTGTAATCAGGCATTATGGCTCAACAACGGCCGCTTGGAGGCACATGGTGATAGTGCGACGGTGGTTGGCGCCTACCTGACCTTCCAGGAAAACAGGGCGCAGGGGCTCGTTGTCGATCAGGGGGTCGAAAACGGTGCGGGGATTGCCAGGAAACCCTCACTGCCCGAAATAATAGTACAGGAGGTCCTAGTGCTCGATTCTTCAGGAAAAGAGATCACACGCATCGAGCAGTTCCAGGAGGTCACGGTGCGGGTCAAGACAAGGCGGCCCGGGCCGCCCCTTGAGGGCCATCTTGCGGTAGGCATTCTCCGGCCGGATGGCCAGCTCGTATTTGGCACCACCACCAAGGAGGCCGGCCTGGAACCGATAATCTTCTCCGGTGAGCAGATCACCGAGCTCAGGATACCCTCGATGCCATTGTTGTATGGATGTTATCAGATAAAGGCGCTCGCCACAGATGTCGTTGGGCTCATCTGTTACAGTGAAAAGAGCACCGAGGAACTGACGTTTCACTGCGAAAGACCGGAGTTGGGCGTTTTCTGGATAGATCACCACTGGAAGGTTCCTGGAGACCGGCAGGCTTCTGCCTCTCTTCCTGCCTGAACCTTTAAACATGGTCCTTTATCCGTATATGAATAAACGTCCTTGGAACCCCCACGGAAGGAGAAACAGTGACGCCGGCAAGGGACCCGGTAGTTACATACCAGGCTTTGACTGGCTGCGGGCGTTCGCCTCCCTGGCGGTGGCGGCTCTCCATACCGGCCTGCTGGGGAAACCGGCCCTCTTCACGGGACCTGTGGCAGGCCTTGGCCATTCAAAGGTGCTGGCCGATATTGTGGTTCTATATGTTTTCATGCTCGCGGTGCCCTTATTCTACCTCATGTCCTTCTACCTGTTCTTAAACAGGATTTCGACCACGAAACACTATACGCTCAGGAGGCTGTCGCGGCTGTCCAGATTATATCTTGCCTGGACAGGGATATGGCTTGTCTTTTACGGTAGCCTCCGCGGTGTTGGTGTCCTACTCCCGCACGATTTCGTGGACCTTTTGGTTAAATTGGCCTCAGGGTGGGATTCGCTGTATTACTTTTTTTTCTCCCTTCTCTTATTGACCTTGCTGGGTATACCAATGAGAAATTTCATGCAGAGGACGCTAGGTATCATGTTGTTTCTATCAGTGGCCTTCCTGTTTGCAGCTCCCTATATTGTTTCCCGGACAGGCACCCTGGATTTCCTGGTAGCCCACTGGGATCCCCTCAACTTCATCCCATATCTCTTGATCGCAGCCATGTTTTCAAGGTATTCTTCCTTACACAAGGACAGTATATCAAAGGAGAGCCTCTTTATCGGCTGCCTGCTCTTGATCGTTTTCGTTCTCCTCGTCGTGCTCGAAGGGTATTTCATGGTAGGCCGTGAGGGCAGTTTCAACATAATGGGATATCCGATACCTCCATATACCCGTCCTTCCATCGCGTTCGGAGCCGCTGCCCTTTTCCTACTTTCCTTCTCCGTAAGAAGGGCCGCAGGGCCTGTGGTTGCGTTTCTGGCCAGGTATTCACTGGGGCTTTATTGCCTGCACGGTTTCTTCAACCTCTTCATCATCCATTTTTTCATTCCGCCGACAGGTATTGCAAGCCGGATTGCCATATATGCGGGCACCCTGCTTGCCTCCCTGGTTACGGCCAGGTTGGCGTGCAGATATACCTCATTGGTATGTAGCCGGGCATGATGATGGAAAATCTGCGCATAAGTGCGGCCATGATCCCCTGGCTTTCCTTGATCCTTGTGATTTCACTTGCCTATAGCCTATTGCTTCCCCCCTTTGAGGCCCCGGACGAACCGGCCCATTTTCTACGGGCCTATGGCATCGCGGAAGGGGAATGGGTTCTTGAGGATCATCCTGCCAAGGTTGTTGTCTTTATCAAGCAGTCCCTTGAACGTTTTAGGGGTAGGGAGTCGGCGCGCTTACTGTCGCTTATGGGGTCAGATCTCAGGGAATACGGGGATCGCATCCCGAATCTGGCATATAATTCTTCACTGTATTCCCCTGTCCCATATCTGCCCTATGCTATTGTCATCAAGGTGTTGGGCCTGCTTGGAGATTCTGAAGGGGTGCTTTATGCCTCCCTCTACCTTTGCCGGATTGTATCTATCCTGGTATTCCTTGCCCTCTTCGCCTTTGCCACCTCCCTTTGTCCAGGGATGGATCTTGCGTTTTTCTGGACGATGGCAACACCCATGGCCCTCGCACAGATAGGTGTGGTGAGCACTGACTATGCCCTGTACGGGGCATCTTTGGTAGTCCTGGCAGGCGCTTCCGGGCAGGGCAAAAACAGGGCCTGGGCCATGGCGGGTTATGCCGCCTCTGTAATCGTGCTGTTGGCAACGAAGATAACCTACCTGCCCTTGCTCCTGATTCCCCTTGCCCAGGCCATGCCCGGTAGCAGGGAGACAGGCTGTTGCGGGTCGATATCGCTAGGCAACGCGGTCCCTGGACGAAGGGGAAGGTTTCCAGGGGATCTCATCGTAATCGTCGGCAGCCTGCTGGCAGGTCTTACAGGGGCAGCGTTATGGAATATGTACGCGGCGCGGGTTGGGATATTTAAAAAGGCCCTTGAGGTAGCAGACAGGATAACAGGTTATACCCTGGTGATCGATCCCGGTTCACAGATCCGCTTCATCCTGCACCATCCTCTGGATTTCCTGCAGGTGATATCACACACCCTTACAACACGGGGCGTGGTGCTCCTTCACCAGTTCGTTGGGGTCCTTGGCTGGTTGGATCTGCCGATCCCCACAGCATGTGTCTGGCTTTGGGGCCTTGGGGTGCTTGTCGTGTTGCTCGCAAGTAATGTGGCTGGTGGGCTCTCACCGCGGTCCAGGTTTTTGGCAGGTTCCATCTGGTTGGCCGGTGCAATGCTAACCTTCATCGCGCTTTGCGCAAGCGCCTATATCGTATGGATGCCCCCAGGATCCGCCAGCATAAATCTCCAGGGCCGCTACCTGCAGCCCATTGCCGCGGCCTTTCTGGTAGGCATGGCCTTTTTGAGACCGTTTGAGGTGAAAAGATCCCTGGTTAGGATATCAGGCCATGCATTGGCATTCCTGGCGGTTATGATCAACCTTTTTGCAATCTACAGTGTTGTCGCCAGGTACGGGCTTTGGTGGTTGGGCCGTGCTTCATAGGGGCTTACCTTCGGCCTACGTACTTAGATTGCATTTGAACCTTCCAATGAGCCGTTGAAGCTCATCCGACAGGTCACGCAATCTGCCGGCCGTGCCCTGTGCCCCCTGTGCGGCCTGTGCGGCCTGTTGGCTGGCAGCAGCAATGGCATCGGTCACGCCCAGCATGTCGCTCACCTCGGTATTCTCCCTCTGGGTATTGGCGCTGATCTCGGAGGCGGTTGCCGTCTGTTCCTCCACCGCAGCGGCGATGCTGCCTGAGATCTCCGCTTCCTGCTCTATTACGGTTACGATCGACTCAACGGCCTTGATAGCCTCTGCCGCGCCCTGTTGAAGACCGAGGACTATCCCGTTGATACGCCCTATGGACTCCCCTGTTTGTTTCGCTAGTTCCTTTACCTCACCAGCCACCACGGCAAAGCCCTTGCCTGCCTCTCCTGCCCTTGCCGCCTCTATGGTGGCATTGAGCGCCAAAAGATTGGTCTGCTCGGCAATGGAACCGATCATCTTGCTTACTTCGCCGATTTGCCCCGATGCCTCCACCAGGTTCTGAATGACCTCGTGGACCAATCTCGCCTCCTCGCTGGCCTTCAGGGCGACGTCCCTTGCCTGCTGTGTGTGGCTAGATATCTCGTTTGCCGTCGTGGTCATCTCCTCCATGGCCGTTGCCACTCCTGACAGGCTCTCGCTGGCTATACTCGCAGATCGGCGCGCCTGTTCGCCTTGGGAGCCGAGTTCGTTTGACATGTCTGCCATCTGGTCTGCCGAGGCAACCAGCGCCTGTGATTCATCGACCACCTTTCTGCCCTGTCCGTGGATCCTTACTACGAGCCTGTGGATACGGGTTATGAGGGCATTGATGAAGGTAAAGACCTCATCGAGTTCCGTGGGTACGGCCTCCCTGTAGACCCTACAGACATCACATGACCCATATGTTCCATGCAGGATCTTGGGGCAGTGTATCTCGTCGGCGTAGCTTCCCGCCTCGTACCAGCAGTGTGCCTCCCTGCCGAAACAGGGACAGTCCCTGTTGTTGCATCCCGTTGCCTTGGAACAGTTGATCGTCTTGACTGGAAGTTGCCTTGTAAGATCGGTAGCCGCGGCGGAAAGCTCCTTTATGTTCCTGGATGCATTGTGCAGCGGCTGGAAGACGCCTTTGTAGAGCATGACAAGTATGGCAAGGGACAGGAGAATGCCGATTACAAGGTATAGCGTCATATTGTGGGCGTGCCGCTTCATGCCCTGCACGATCCTTGTCTCGGCCGCGTCCGAGGCGGGATCAATAGTGCCTTCCATCAGGGTCTTCAGCAATTCCTGGGTGCGGGATATCCGACCTTTCATTCCCTCATAGTCTCTTTGTTCCCATTCCTGTCGCATGAGCCTGACCTGTTTCTCTATCTGGTCCGCGCATCTTTCCAGTTTGTCCATCCCCTGGACAATCCCTGTCCACTTGGCCAGCCCCCTTTCCAGGGACGCAAGCTTCCTCTCTATATCCTTCCCATTGCCCTGGCCTGAAAGAAAACGGTCCATGTCGAGGCGCATATCCAGCAGGTTGTAGGTAACCTCCTCGTTTATGACCATGGTGACCCTGGCCCAGTGTTTCAGCTCGCCGGTTCCCCTTACCCCCTCGTGCATGGCCAGGATTCCGATGATACTGACGGCGATGAAGATGAGGATCAGCGTGCTCACGCCGAGCAGTATCCTTCCCCTTATGTTAAATTTAAATTTGCTTTTCATAATCCGTACTCCTTGTGTAAACGATTTCATTTTAGGTCCGATGGGGGATATTTTCGTAGTAATCCTTCATAATAGTTGTAGCCGTATCCTTGGTCCTGCCCCTCCATGGCTGCATTGTCACGCCAAATCTTGTGGGCTACCTTAGAGCAGGCTGGACAAAGGGATTCAGCCATTCTTGTCCCTACTATTGGTTGTGATCCGCCATGTGTTTTCTGCCGGTGGCCTTGGCGCATTTTTTTGTATCTTCCTGTTGTAAGATTTAATCGGTCTGTTAAAATTATCACTTTAATCGTTTCCTTGAAAAAACTTGCTTTTTTTGCCCTAAGCAGAAAAAAATCGCCACAATTGATAAAAACGTAAAAAACGTTTAAAGTGATTATCTCGTAATTTCGAATAGCTAATTAAAGCAGGAATAGGTTGGTTTGCGGGTTCTCAGGAGTTAAACTTCTTAATATCGATTAGATCATAAGAAGTTCATGACCGGGAGGACCTATGTACAGGGACACAGAAAGCGAATTCCTTTCCACTTCAGAGGCGAGCAGGCTTTGTGGGGTGGCCCGGACGACCATCTCAAAGTGGATAGACGAAGGACTGCTCAAGGCCTTTGTGACACCAGGGGGGCATCGCAAGATAAAAAGGCAGGATCTCAAGAGCTTTATCGAGGAGCGCGGATTGGTACCAAAGGCTGGGATATTTGGAAAAAGGGCCAAGAAGAAGATTCTGGTTGTAGATGACAATCCTGATGACATACGGCTGGTCCAGGCGGCCTTTTTGGCTGCACAAGACAGGTATGAGGTTCATACTGCAAGGGGCGGCTTTGAGGCCATCTACAAGATAGGCGATATCAAGCCGGATCTGGTCGTCCTGGACATCGTGATGCCGGACATGGATGGATTCTCGGTGTGTAAGAATATCAAGAATAACCCCATAACCAAGGGGGTGAAGGTTGTAGCTGTGACTGCCTACCCGGATGAAGAGACCCGGGATAAGGCCTTTTCCTGCGGAGTAGATGCATTTTTCCCAAAGCCGTTGGATCTTGGGGCACTGATCAAAAAAATCCTGGGGCTGTTGGGCCAAAAATGAATTTATGTGAATATGTCAGCACGAACACGGGGTGCGCATCCACGCCCCCGGTGCCTGTATAGTGGACAGTCGGTATGAATTTCTGGGAGAAGACCTATCTTGTTTCCCCTGCGGAATTTTATGTAACCGGTGAGCGGAATGCGGTCCTGGAGACCTATCTGGGCTCATGTGTCGGGGTTACGCTGTACGACCCAACCGCCAGGGTTGGGGGGCTGGCACATATCGTCCTACCAAGTGGTGATCAAAAAAGGGAGGCGGTTTCACCTGGCAAATATGCTACATCAGTCATTCCTCTGGTGATCAAAAAGATGCTTGAGTTGGGCGCATCAAAGGGCCGTATGGTGGCAAAAATGGCTGGCGGGGCATCCATCTATAAAAATTTCAATCTCGATATAGGCCGTCGGAATGCGCTGAAGGCCAAGGAAATACTGGAATTGGAGGGAATCCCGATCCTGGAAGAGGATGTAGGGGGCAATTTTGGTCGCGTTTTGCGGATGAAGATGGAAAATGGTGAAATCAACCTGAGACAGATCGGCCAGGGGTTACGAGATACCCCTCCACCGGCCGTGGTCAGAGGGGTGGAGTTCAGGGACATATTGAAGGAGATCGACCATATCGAACCCCTGCCGGAAACCGTTCGCCAGGCCTTGGCCTTGATAGATGCCGATCCCGAGGACAGCCAGGAGCTCAAGGGGATCATCTACCAGGATCAGGCATTGACTGCTGATATGCTCAAGATATGTAACTCCGCCTATTATGGATTTAGCAGGCGTATCTCCAGCCTCAGCCATGCAATCGTCCTTTTGGGGTTTAAGACTATAAAAAAGATACTCCTGTCCCTTTCCCTTAGAAACATCCTGTTTCAAAAGATACCGAGTTATTCCCTCGGAAAGGGGGAGATGTTTAAACATGCCTTGGCCTGCGGTCTTACAGCGGAATTGATGGCCAGGGAATTGGGGCGTGACAATGACAGCGAAAAGATCTTTACCGCTGCCCTCCTGCATGACATAGGCAAGATAGTCCTGGATCTGGTTGCATTCGATAAGTTTGGCCTAATCATGGACATGGTTGTAAAGGGGGGCCGCTCTTTCCTGTCGGCCGAGAAGGAGATACTTGGTTACACTCATGCCCAGGTGGGGGCGATGATAGCACGGCAGTGGAATCTTCCGCTGGTCTTGATCGAGGCAATTGAGTATCACCATGAACCCGGAAAGGCACAGGTAGCCCCGGAGGTGGTGGCCATGGTCCATGTCGCGGATGTTATATGTTCCATGCTGGGTGTCGGTGGAGGGGTTGACGGCCTTGTCAATCCCGTTCACCCCGGTGCTTTATCACTCCTGGCCCTGGACGCCAAGGCCGTGGAAAATATCATTGAAGGGCTGCCAGAGGTTATGAAACAGATTGAACCCATCGAGGCGCATGCGGTCACGGGGCACACGTCTACTGCGTTGCCAGCTACTTGATAGTACAGGGGAATATACCCGTGTGCCCTCTACCTTGTATCCGCGTCTGCATACGGATCAGGAAATCTTCACAGTGTTCAGCAACAACCCTGTGATCAGTTGCATTGAGGCAGGTTGGATATGGAAATAACCGGCCAGGAGTTGGACATACTTCTGGAAAAGATCGTAAAAGAGACCGGTTACGATTTCAGCCAGTACCGGCATGGAACGATCAAGCGGCGCATATTTAAACGTCTTCTGGCCACAGGTGTGGTGGATTTCCAGGCCTACCTGGGATTTTTGGATGAATATCCTGAAGAATACAGGCGGCTCATCAAGGAGTTAACCATAAAGGTAAGCTGCTTTTTCCGCAATCCCTATGTATTCGAATTGCTAAACAAGATCGTCCTCCCGGATATTCTCAGAAGAAAGGAGATGGAACGGGGACCTGCAATCAGGGTCTGGAGCGCTGGATGCGCCTATGGCGAAGAGGCCTATTCCATAGCCATGCTACTGGTGGAGTATCTCAAGGGCAAAAAAAAGGAATTGTCCGACTATTTCATCTCCATCTTTGCCACGGATATAGACAATGATGCCTTGACCAGGGCAAAACTGGCCCTATATGAGGACGAGGCCCTTTACGAGGTCAAGAAACTGTATCTGGACAGGTATTTTGTACACAACGGGCGTTACTCCGTAAGTGACGAGATAAAGGACCTTGTTGTCTTCTGTCAGCACGATCTGACCTCTACCAGGCAGATCGCGCCGCCTGTCGGGGTGGTTCACAGCTATGATCTTATCCTTTGCCGGAATGTCCTCATATATTTTTCTTTACCCCTGCAAAGGAGGGTGATGTTCAACCTGCTCAGATCGTTAAACCCTGGAGGATTCCTGGTGTTGGGGGAGGCCGAGTCCGTTCTCAAGGAGGTCGAGCCCCTTTTGACCTTGGTGGACGCCCGGGCCAGGATCTACCAGAAGAATGGGGACGTGGATGAGAATACGTATTAAGGCAAAGATCCTTACCTGTATCCTGGGCTGCATATTGTTGCTAGGCTCGAGCATATTGGCATTCACCTACATCAATTTTTATGACAGGCTGAGTCTTGAGCGCCAGAGAAAGGGCATCTCCCTGGCCAGGAAAATAGGCGATGAACTCGTCCCGGTAATGACTTCCAAGGACAGGGCCAGTGCCCGCAAGGTGTTGCTCCGGCATAGAATGCGGGAAAGTGATATAGGTTATCTTCTCATAGTCTTTCCCCAAGGTAAGGTCTTTGCCCATACGTTTGACGGATCGGTTCCACTGGAATTGACCGAGTCAGGCCTTCTGACCTCTCCCCTGGCCCCCGATGAATCCTACGCAGTAAGGGAGATGCCGGGCAGAGGCGGGCTTATCTTCGATATAGCCCGCCCCATCCAGGGAACCAGGCTGGGGACCCTCCATTTGGGCCTGGTGGGAACGTCCGTGCTCGATGATGTGAACTATGCCCTCAGGGGCATCTCTGCCATTGTCGCGGTCATCCTGTTTCTGGGGGCAGTACTGGCTGTTTTCCTCTCCCGGCTCATTTCCCGCCCCATAAACGAATTCATCGAGGTTACCAGGGCCGTGAGCAAGGGGGACCTGGAGCGTACGGTAGCCGTAAGAACCGGGGACGAACTGGAGGAGCTGGCCAATTCCCTAAACGACATGACACAGGAGATAAAGGCCTCAAGGGTCAAGCTGGGTGAGGCCATGGATTACGTCTCCAACATCATAGAGAATATTTCCGAATCGTTATTGATCGTTGATTTCGAGGCAAAGATCAAGACGACGAACCAGGCCACCCTTTTACTCCTGGGCTACAGGCAGGAGGAACTGGCAGGACAGTCGGCCGGCCTGATAGTCAAGGACGGGGAAGAGATATTCAGGAAATTGATTCACCGGTTGATTCGCAAGCAGGAACCTGTCCAGGATTACGAGATGATTTACCTGACCAGGCAGGGTGATCTGATCCCGGTAAACTGCTCCATCTCGGCACTCCTTGATACATCGGGCAAACTCACCGAGGTCATATGCATGGCCAAGGACCTGCGAGAGATAAGGCGGCTTATAAGCGAATTGGACCAGATCTATAACGGCGCCCCTTCCCCGATCCGGGTGATAGACCCGGAATTCAGGGTTGTCAGCCAGAACAGGGCCATGAGCCAGTTGATCGGCGTGAGTGCCGAGGAGGCAAAGGGCAGGCCGTGCTATGAGCTTCTCAGTGGCCCTTACTGTCGTACCGAGAACTGTTCTTTGCGCTTGATACTCAAGGGGCATAAAAGGATCGACCGGGAATCGGAACGTATCACGTCTGAAGGTAAGGTGATCCCGTGCCGCATCCTGGCCAACCCGTTTCGGGACGCGCATGGAAAAATAGTAGGGGTTATCGAGGTGTTCGTCGATGTCGCCGAAAAAAGGGACTTCATCCGTAGGCTGGAGGCCAAGAGCCGGGAGCTTGCCAATGCGCTGGAAAACCAGCAGGCCTACGCCGACATCATGGGCACTTTGAGCAGCATCATCGACCTGGACACCCTCCTGGACGAGGTCTTGGTCAAGGTTGCCGGTTATACCAACAGCCAGTTAGGGGTCGTTTACCTGTTTGAAAACGGACGACTTGTTCCCCATGCAGCATACTCCCTGGACATGAAGGACATAAAGGAATTCCAGCTCGGGGACAGCCTTCCTGGTGAGTGCGCCAGGGAAAAGAGGCCCATCTTGGTTTCCGATGTGCCGGATGATTATTTCATGGTTCGCTCCGGCATGGGTGAGAGCCTTCCAGGGCATATAATCTGCCTGCCCATCTCGTTCAAATCCAGGCTGGTTGGGGTCCTGGAGCTTGCCAGCCTGGCCGGGTTTGGGGAAAAGGAACTCGGTTTTCTCAAGATCGTGGTGGACCAACTGGGAGTAGGCATCGATCATGCCCTGGCCTACCGAAAGGCCGAGTCCCTGGCCGCGGAACTCCAGGAAAAAAACGAGCTCCTGATGTCACAGAACGAGGAGCTGCAGTCACAAAGTGAGGAACTCCTGGCCCTTAATGAAGAGCTCCAGTCGCAGGCAGAGGAGCTGGCCGTCCAGAAAAAGGCCCTTGAGGACAAGACCAGGCAGGTCGAAGAGGCCAACCGTTTGAAGTCAGAGTTTCTATCAAACATGTCCCATGAACTTAGGACCCCGCTCAATGCCATACTGGGGATGACCCGCCTGCTCAAGGGTGAGATGAACGGCATCACCGAGGATCAACAGGCCGATTACCTGGAGATCATCGAGAGAAACGGTACGACCTTGCTGGAATTGATCAACGACGTGTTGGACCTTTCCAAGATCGAGGCCGGGAAGGTGGAGATAATATGGGGGAAAATCTGCCTGGGTACCTTCATAGAGGAGGTGCTCCAGTCGGTCCGTGCATTGGCCGATGAAAAGGCGCTTGATCTGATGGTAGAACTCGACCCAGGGGCAGATTCCATCGTCTCTGACACGGATAAGCTCAGGCAGATCCTGCTGAATCTCTTGAGCAATGCAATAAAGTTCACCGAGGAGGGAAGCGTATCCATCCTCACCAAGGGCAGGAAAGACGATGTGTCCATAACTGTAAAGGATACCGGTATCGGTATCTCCGGGGAGGCCCTGAAATACATATTCGATGCCTTCAGGCAGGTGGACAGCTCGACTACCCGGGTATATGGCGGAACGGGATTGGGACTGAACATAGTCAAGAAGCTGGTAGACCTGCTCGGGGGCAAGATCCAGGTGGAAAGCGAGGTGGGTAAGGGCTCCACCTTCACGATAACCTTGCCAAGACAGCCCATAACCTTGAAAGAGGCAGACGAGGGCTGGAAGGAAAGGATCCGGTCTGTCCTCCTGACCGAGGAGGCCACGCCATCGAAGGACACGAAGCCCAGGAGCCGCAAGCAGATATTGATCATAGACGATGATCCCATAGTCACACGTGAATTGAGCGTGATCCTGAAGGAAGGGGATTATCAGTTGCGCTTTGCCTTCAACGGTCTCGAAGGCATGGAATATATAAGGAATGAGGAGCCGGATTTGATCCTGCTCGACCTGAAGATGCCTGATATGGACGGGTTTTCCTTGATAGAGGAGATGCAGAAGGAGAAACGGACCAGGGACATTCCTGTGATCATACTCTCGGCCATGGATCTCAGCAGGGAAGAAATGGATCGTCTCGCCGGTAACGTGAAGCAGGTGATCCTCAAGGGGCAGATAAACAAGATAGGCTTCCTCGATGCGGTCAGCAGGGCCCTGTATGGCAAGGAACCACCGGAGGAGGTAAGTGCCGGTAGTATGCATGAGCCTGACAGACAGGTGCAGGTCGAGGCCGCCAGCGGACCTGCCAAGATACTTGTCGTTGAAGACAACAAGGACAACCTCTTTTTGTTGAAGCATGCCTTTCGCCGTACTGACTACGAGCTCTATACGGCGGAAAACGGTGCAGATGCCATAGAAACGGCCAAAAAGGTAAGGCCTGACCTGATACTCATGGATATGTTGATGCCGGTCATGGACGGATACGAGGCTACCAGAAGAATGAGGGAGATCAAGGAACTGGCCAGGATACCCATAATTGCCCTGACAGCCCGTGCCATGCGCGGAGACCGCGAAAAGACCCTGGCCGCCGGCTGTAACGATTATGTATCCAAACCGATCAATCCCACCGAACTCATAGACAAGGTGGGTGACTGGCTACGGATTTTCAAGAAGAGAGGCCCAAATGACTGACCTGGATAAAAAGGGTTTTCTGGAGGACGTTCCCATCACGTCATTCAATAAGGTGCTTCACTCACTGAGGGCCCCGCTCAATTCTATTATAGGCTTTACTACCTTGTTGGAAAATGAATCCTATGGTCCCCTTTCCGCAGAGCAAAGAGAATTTCTCGAGATAATCCAACGAAACGCGGATGAAATGTTGGATCTGATCGACAAGCTTTCTCTTTTGGCAAAATCCGAGGAGGGTTTATGAAGCAAGGCTTCAGGCCCAAGGCCGCCACTATTATGGTCGTCGACGATGACGTGGAGAGCGCACGTTTGCTGGAGTGCGCCCTTTTGCCATTGAATTTCAACGTGATCAAGGCCCATACAGGCAGGGACGCCCTGGCCCTTCTGGAAAAGGCCATGCCTGACCTGATTCTTTTGGATGTGCTGATGCCCGATCTCAACGGCTTTGAGATCTGCAGCATGGTAAAGGAAAAGGTGGATCAAACCGACTACGATTTCATTCCGGTTATCATGGTTACGGCCTTGTCCTCCCGAAGGGACAAGATCAAGGGGTTGGAGGCCGGGGCGGATGATTTCATCTCGAAGCCCATGGATCTTGCCGAACTGTTGGCCAAGGTCAAATCGTTGCTGCGTATCAAGTACCTGCACAAGAGCCTTCAAGAAGGTTACGAGGAATTGAAGAGATTGGAAAGGGTCAAGGACCTGCTTACCCAGATGATTGTCCACGACCTGAAGAATCCCCTTACCGCCATCATGGGGTGTCTGGAGTTGCTGGACATGAGGTTGGGCGAGTCCCTGCCCCCAGAGGAACGGTTCTCACCCCATAATATACTGCATATTACCCACCGGATGTTGCGCCTGATCAACAATCTCCTGGATATAACCAAGATGGAGGAGGGAAAACTCGGCCTGGACTATGTGAATATAGAAATAGATCGATTGTTCCAGGAAATCGAAGAGATGTTTTCCTCGGATGCCCAGAGAAGGTCTATCCGGATTGTCCAGGAGATCGAAGACGTGCCTGTTTTCCAAGCAGATCGAGGTCTTCTTGTGAGGATTCTGGAAAACCTGGTATCAAATGCCATAAAGAGTATTACGTCGAGAAGGGCAGGTTTGATCACCCTGAAGGCAGGAACGGATGCTGAAGGCCGGCAGGTTGTCATCAGCGTAACGGACAACGGCTGCGGTATACCCGAAAGGTATCAGGATAAAATCTTTGACAAGTTCGAGCAGGTAAAGATGAGGAAGAAAGGAGAGCGATTCGATACGGGCCTGGGCCTCACCTTTTGTAAGCTGGCAATCGAGACCCACAAGGGGGAGATATTCGTGAGAAGCAGGGAGGGCGAAGGCAGTGAGTTCGTCTTTACCCTGCCACTGGCAGGAAACAGCCAGGCCGTCTGAGCTTGCAAGCAGGTCTTGAAAGCAGGTAGGCGATGCAAGAGCGGGCTAGGATTCGGTAGCGGCTTCATGGCCAGTTACCTTGCCGCCATCCAAATCCCAGAAGAATAAAATACTTCCCAAACCTCATGAGGGCCGTATCCTTGAGGCCACGGTCCAATGGCAGGTTGTTTCCACGGTAGACCATGACCATATCCAGATCAATGCCCATCCTCCAGGATGTGCTTACTATTATTGTAACCTTCAATGGTGCAGATACCGTCACTAGGCTCGTGGATTCGTGCGTCGATCCTTCTGGCCGTTTGACCAGTCCCATGCTCATCATTGACAACGATTCCTCTGACGATACTCTGGAGGTACTGGAAGGCATCATGCTCGATGGGATCGAAATCACGTGGCTTGCCAGGAACATAGGCGTGGCAGCCGCATATAACATGGGGGTGGAGCAGGCCTTGTTGAGGGGAGCAGGCTGGATGCTTATATTGGATCAGGACAGCGTGTGTGGGCCTGGAATGCTCAAAAAGCTCCGGGCATCTGCCAGGCACCTTGAAAGGGAAGGCCGCAGGATCGGTGCCATCTGTCCCTTGGTCAGCAGCCTCGAACACCCCGATTGTGTCCATTTGCCCTACAACTGGGGTCGAAGGGGCCTTGAGACGGTTGCCAGCATCCCGAAAGACCAGGATCGGATGGTCCAAATAGATTCTTGCCTGACCTCGGGCACCATGTATAATGTGCAGGCCCTGGAGGCCATAGGGGGGTTTCGTGAGGAATACTTCATAGACTTTGTCGACCACGAATGCCACCTGCGTCTAAGGAAGAAGGGCTGGGAGATCTGGTGGGATGTCGCCCCCAGGCTTTATCACCGGCTTGGCCGGATACAAAGGAACACGGACCAAGGCCTGTGGATTGAGCATGACCCGGTACGTTACTATTATATGGCAAGAAACATGTTGGACGGGCACTATCGCCTTGGAGGGATAGGGCCTACCATCCATTTTTTGAGGGAACTGTTGAGGCATATGGTAAGGATCTTCCGTTACGGCAAGTACCCGTACAAAAGTTCGTATTTTATCATGAAGGGTATCGGGCATGCCATTTCAGGTCGGTTCGGTCCGCTTGACAGGTAGGTTGCCTGTAAGTATGGTAGGGCTTTTCGACGTCATTTCAAGTGGTTCGTCCTACAAGATCTTACACTGGTTCCTTGAATGGCTGGACATGAAGGCGGTGATGCCGGTTATATCCAGGCTTCCGCTTGGCGCTGCGCATCGATGTGCGGATCTCAGGGGGCTGCTCCGCTACCATCTTGATTGTGACTGGCGTTCAGCATGTCTTGGTTTCCCCTTTGTCAAGGACCATACCAGGTCGGTATTGAAAAAGATTTTCGGTGTGAGCGACGTGGAACAGGTTCTCCGCAAGAGATTCAAGGTCCAGTCCAGGGAAGAACTCGAGGGTTTTTTCATATTGAACCAGCGCACATCATGGCCGGTTGAGCACCGCCTTTCACCCAGTGGTTGGTTCGATGGCATCCCTGGGGATCGCGGTATAGTACTGATTGGTTCCCACTTTGACAGCTCCTGGGCAGGGATGAGTTTTATCAGCAGGTATGGTAGACCTGTAAGCGCCGTATATGACAGGGTAGTATTTGATCCGAGGGTCTTTTCCTTCTTCCAGGACTATTTCAGGAAGAAGTATCAGGGGATAATACGCCTCTATAACGGCGGAACGCTCCTAAGTGCCGAGGATTTACGGCGTGAAGGTGCAGAAAGACTGGGCAGGGGGGAGATAATAGTATTCTTTGCCGATGTACCCAGAAAGGACAGGGGGATACCGATCGACTTCCTTGGCAAGAAGGTCCTTGTCCCCTTTGGGGCATTCAGTTATGCCATGAGGACCAATGCCTTTCTGTCGGTCTATGTTACGAAATATCTGGCGCCGGGATGTTATCAGACGCTGCTTGGCAGGCCTGTGCGGACGAACAGCGGTATGGATATCGAGAAACTTGCCAGGGAGGCCTATGGATTCCTGGAGGATATGATCATGGGTGATCCGGGAAGCTGGTGGGGTGCCGATACCTTTGCTGGACATTGTACTTGATTACTGGTTCGGCATGACGATCTTTATCGGAATATTACGCTATCATGGGCGTGGAGCCCCTTCCAGGGAGGAGTCCCTTGCAGCCACTATGGGTATGCCGCCAGGGGATCCTGAATTCCTCGATCCCTCCCGGTCTGCAAGGGATTTTGCCCACAAGGTAGATTCTCACCGGGTTTGCCTGGTCTTTGACCAGGCCTTCTGGTACCCGAAGGCAAACTGGGAGGCCTGGCTGGATGCCCTGTCCAGTGATGATGATTCTAAGGGATATGTCGATGTTCCGCTGGGCAACCAGGATCCGGCCTGGTCCATGAAATTCCCTCCTGTACCCTACTGTACGTCGAGAGGCCTTGAAAGGGCCTCTTCAAGTATGAGGCCATCTGTAACCTGGTTTGTCACGAGGCCTTCCCGTATCGAGGCATTTTGCGTGGTGGTTGTGGAGAAATTCATGCTGGAGAAGGTCCCGGGGGATATCACCCTGGCCGGCCTTCCGGGATTCTGGTTGGATAGTGGCGTGAAATGCCGTGTTTTTTGCAGGGGATGGCTCCATTCCTTCAGCAGCTTGAGGGAGGCCGGGAACCGGGACGATTTGCTGAGGATGTGTACCTGGGAGGGGCGGGTCCTCGAGCTTGGCTGTGACAGGGGGCTCATGGCCAGCCGGTGTGAGACAAGGTATGTATCCAATGTCGAGTGGATCGGTGTTGATTTCAATGCCGATGCCCTGGGGGAGGCCGTAAGTCACATGGATCTTGCGGTCCAGGCCGATGTCCAGGATGGCCTGCCGTTCGTAGAGGCCCCGGTGTTTGATCGGATTGTATGCGCGGATTTCCTCGAGCACCTTCCCTACCCCTGGGATACCCTGAAACAATTACGAAGATATATACGGCCCGGGGGGCTTCTGGTTGCGTCCTTTCCAAACATAGGTCACTGGTCTATTATCGAGGACCTGTTATGTGGCCGCTTTGACGAGGCGCCTTCCGGGATACTCTGTGTTACACATCTGCGCTTCGGTACGAAGAAGAACTGGGAAAGGTGGTTACTCGATGCCGGTTGGATGCCTGAGCTGTGGGAATATGAAAGGCTTGGGCTTCCTCCCGGCTGGTGCCTTCCCAGGCAGGCCCTGGAGGGAGAGGGATTCGACCTCGAGAGCCTGGAGACGCTGCGTTTCTGCGTCGTTGCAAGGCCCGTATGAATTCGTATGTAGCCTTCGGTGCGCCCAAGTGCTTTCCAGGCTTCGTCCCAGCCGCATAATCCCAATTATGCACTTCAAATGCCAGGCAAATTCTATCGGATTTCAAAGCACCTGTTAGGTAACGATCCATGTATATCGGAATACCCTTAACTACTCCTGATCGGTTGTCCGTGCAGGCCCTGGGACATACCCACGTTCCCCGTGCCAGGGTAGTGTGAAGGCCTGGGGCAATATCGGCATATGATAGATGCGGTTATCGTCAATTATCGTTTGGCAAGGCAGGCCGTTCGCGCTGCCAGGTCTCTGTTGGCGCAGGATGTCGACGAGGGGCTTGGGATATGGGTGGTTGACAACAGCGAGTCGCCAGAGGAGGCCGCTCTTCTCTTGGACCATATTGGTTCCCGCTGTCATGTGGTAATAAATCCAAAAAATGTTGGTTTTGGCGCGGCCTGTAATCAGGTCTTCGAACAGACTGATGGTGAATGGTTCCTGCTGCTCAATCCAGATGCATACCTGGATAATCCCGATGCACTGAAGGCCATGGTAAGATTTCTTGGGGAAAGGCCGCATGCAGGTGCACTCAGCCCCTTTATGTACTGGGACGAGGGGAAGAATTTTATGCTTCCGCCAAGTGTCTATCCAATCCCGGCGTATGACCTCATGGTTGTGGCTTCAGGTCCGTTGGCGCATGTAGTTGAATGGCTTGGTGGCCTGTGGTGGCGTAATCATTCGCTCAAGCTCTGGCAGTCTGGCCTGCCCTTGGAGCAGGAGAGCCTTTCCGGTGGGCATGTCCTGCTTAGACGTTCAGCCGTAGAGAAGGCCGGGGGGCTTTTTGACCCCAGATTCTTTCTCTATTATGAAGATACCGACCTGTGCCTGCGGCTAAGACAGGCAGGTTACAGGCTTTTCGTGGTGCCTGATGCCACGGTGGTGCATGAATTCAGCGGCTGTGCCCGGCACGAAGCGGCCCAATGGAAACAGAGGATGATGGATGAATCCCGTAGGTTGTTCATGGAAAAACACTACAAAACAAACATATTCTATCGTCTTCTCAGGCGGCAGGGCAACCAGGGACCGCGGGCCTGGCAGCCACTGTTGATGGAAGACCAGGGGGTGCTTGCGCGGCCTCCTGTTTTCAAGGTGCCTTCAAGGTGGCGGAATGGATGGTTGCTGGAATGGAGTCCTAGTCCATACATGTTTCCATCTGCAGGGATGCTTGGAGATGGAGAGGTGGCATCCATGCCTGAAAGCGTCTTTTCTATCCTGCCGCCAGGGAAACAATATGTGCGTATAGGCCCCAGAAGGGGATTGTGGGCAGGCAGGAGGGTTTGGCTTTGGGAAGCAATGGCATGAACGAAAGGCATCCCCGTTCCCTTGGCCTCTACCGTATTCTTAGCGGTTCCATGGAGTTGCATCCAGGTTTTCGGACAGATGGCGGGCTTGGTTCAGACCTCGCCAGAGTCCAGGGACTTTTAGCCGAGGCCTTGCTCAGGATGCTTCCCCCTGCGCCGGCCAGGGTGTTGGATGTGGGCTGCGGCCTTGGGGCCGCTTCCGATATTCTCGACAGCAAGGGTTACGAGGTGACCGCCATCGCCCCTTCCGAGGAGGTGGTAGCGGCCGCCCGGCACAGGCATCCAGGCCTGAATTGCGTGATAGCAGGCCTTTTTGATGGGCATTCAACCCCTTGTGCCCCCGGAGGATATGACGTGATAATATTTTGGGAGGGGCTTCGAGATCTTCCAGACCTGGGAGCGGTGTTCCAAAGGGCCAGGATGTTGCTTCACCCGAAGGGACGTATGGTCATTGGCGACGAGGTCGCCTATGATCCCGAAACGAAGAAGGCATTTGCGATCTGCGAGGCATCGGAGATAGAGCGTGCAATCGGTGAGGCAGGATTTTACGTGCGTGCCCACAGTAGGATGGGGCAGGAGGTATCAAATATCTGCAGAATATTGCTTGGCTCGCACAGTGCCGGGCATCCCGAGCTGATCGAGCCCCCTGGAGGACCCGGTACGGATGATTTCCTCAATATGGATGGCCTGAAAAGGTGGTTGGAACGGTTTTCCTCAGGGGGCCTTGGTTATGAGATGTGGGACATAAGGCCGGATGAATACGTGGTCAGGACTTATCTGCCCGGGGATGAAAAATACGTTTTGGCTATGTTCCAGGAGGTGTTCGGTGTTTCCCGGACAGCGAGACATTGGAAGTGGAAATTCCTGGAAGATCCATTCGGTGGGCCTTATCTGACCACAGTCTGGGGAAAGGGTCTTTTGGCCTGTAACTACAGCGCCTATCCTGTTCCGGTATGGATGGGGGACAGGCTGGAGCTTACACACCAGGTCGGCGATACCATGACAAGGCCAGGCTACCGCGGGGTAGGACGTGGGCCTACAAGCCTTCTTGCAAGGGCTGTTCGACTTTACCATCGCCTGTACTGCGAGGGGAAGGTTCCTTTCTTCTATGGTTTTAATACCGGCAAGATTCAGAGATTCGGGAGACTTTTTTTGAGGTATGAACCCGTTGCCCCTGTATACGAATGGGTGCTTGGTGGTCGGGGGCTTGAATCGTTGGGGAACAAGGCCGGGTGGCTGGTCCGTTTGGCGGGTTATTGCGTGGAGAAGGTCTGCGATGTGGACAAGTGGGCGGACGAACTCTTTGGGCGCGTGAGGGGCCATTACGGCTGGCTGATTGCAAGAAACGCGAAATATCTGGGATGGCGCTATCTAGAGCATCCGGATTTTGATTATGATATCATTCTGGTGCGCCGTTTTGGCAGGCCGGTTGGATTCTGGGTAGGGCGTATGGAGGAAGACAGGCTGGTTGCCGGGGATGCCCTTTTCGATCCCAGCGCCAAGGCCGCGCCATCTGTGGGCCTTTCATACTGGTTGCGCATGTTAAGAGACAGGGGTGAGCGGGTTGTCGAGGTGCGGGGATGGTTTTCTGAACATCCCCGCTGGTGGACGGACAGGCTAAGGGCTGTCGGTTTCCGTCGGGAGAGACAGTTCCAGGAGCTCGATCTTTGCGTAACGCTTTTCTCTGAAAGGTTTACTGCGAAGGATTTCAGGGAAAGGTTTTATTATACCAAGGGTGATAGTGACCTGTTTTGATGAGGCCCTTGCAGGATATCGTATCTGTTGCCTTGCACATGAGACCTTCTTGCCATCGGGCTGCATAATTTGGGGTGAAAGTTTGGGTTGGAAGGCCGGTATGCGCATGAAAGACAACGAAGAATTGGAGATTACCATACTTATGCCCTGCCTCAACGAGGCGGAGACCATAGAGGGGTGTGTGCGCGAGGCCATCGAGGCTATCAGGGAATACGGTGCCGCTGGAGAGGTCCTGGTGGCGGATAATGGCAGTGATGACGGCTCGGACGGGATCGCCAGAAAGGCCGGTGCCAGGGTGATTTCGGTGGCGGAGAAGGGCTATGGCCATGCTCTTATTGCAGGCATCCAGGCCGCCCGGGGCCGGTTCGTGCTCATGGGCGATGCGGACGGCAGTTACGACTTTGGGGAACTCCCCAATTTTTTAAAGAAGCTCAAGAGTGGATATGACCTGGTGATGGGCTGCCGGCTGCCCAAGGGAGGCGGCACCATTGAACCCAATGCGATGCCATGGAAGCACAGGTGGCTGGGGAACCCGGTTCTTTCCGGGTTGGGACGGCTGTTTTTCAAGGCGCCAGTCGATGATTTCCATTGTGGCCTTCGTGCCTTCAGACGCGATGCCATGATCTCGCTTGGGCTAAAGAGCGGGGGGATGGAATTTGCCTCCGAGATGGTTATGAAGGCCCAGCTCGGATCGCTCAGGATATGCCAGATACCCGTTACCTTGCGGCCTGACAAACGTTCCGGTTCCCCCCACTTGAGGAGCTGGCGGGATGGATGGCGCCATCTCAGGTTCATGCTTCTTTACAGCCCGGATTGGCTGTTCGTCTTGCCCGGTGTCGTCTTGTCATTTATGGGGCTTGCTGGTTTTTTGATCCTGCTTCCTGGGCCGTTTACCTTCAGGGGGGTCACCTTCGACTTGAACAGCCTTTTGATTTCAAGTGTAACCATGATATTGGGATATCAAACCCTTGCCTTTGCCCTTTTTGTGAAGATCTATGCGGCAAACAGCGGGCTCATACCCGGTAAAAGGCCTCATTTGCTCGAGTGGATAGAAGGGCGCCCTGTGGAGATAGGGATCATGGCAGGGATTGTCTTCATGCTTGTTGGGATTGCCTGCCTGGTGGCCAATATCCTGGCGTGGAAGGATGTGGGCTTTGGGAGGCTACCGGTCCAGGAAAGCCTTCGCATGACCATCGTTACGGTCACTGCACTGACCTTGGGGATACAGACGATATTTTCTGGTTTCGTAATCGCAATACTGGGGCTCAAGCGTTGAGAGAGGACCCGATCCGCACGGTAAGGGACACGCAACCCCCTGCAAGTCCTGGCAATGGTGCAGGGACAGAACCTATCGATTATTTTTTCAGTAGTCATCCGCTTCGTGGCCTGGCATCCCGGATTTCCCTCCGGGTGCGCCGGCATATATTTGATTATTTCATGGACGTCATGGCCCCGGCCAGATCAGACCTGGTGCTGGATGTAGGGGTTACTGCCGACAGGTGCCTTGAGGAATCGAATTTCTTTGAAAGACTTTACCCGTTCAAGGACCGCCTGGTGGTGACAGGTATAGAGGATGCATCTTTCCTGGAGGATGAGTACAGGGGAGTGCGTTTCATTCGGACCGGAAGAGATGGCCTGCCCTTTGTGGATGGGGCGTTCGACGTAGTTTTTTGTTCTGCCGTTATTGAACACGTGGGAGATCGCATGGCACAGGAAAGGTTTGTAAGGGAGTTGTTGAGGGTGGGCAGGAAATTTTTCCTTACTACGCCGAACCGGATGTATCCAGTGGAATTTCACACATTCCTTCCATTCTTGCACTGGCTGCCACGGCCTGTCCACCAGGCATTCCTGAGGGCGATGGGGCTGAAATTCTGGGCGCGGACAGAGAACCTGAACCTGCTTTGCGAAAAGGACCTCGTCAGGCTCTTTCCAAGGGATTGCCAACTGTCCATATACAAGCCCAGGCTGCTGGGGATGCCCTCAAATCTGGTAGCCCATGGGAAGAGGGCCGCATAGGCGCCTGCAAAAGGTGATCACGGCTGCTTTAGAGATAAGGAAGGGGGGCTCCGGTCCTCAAGATGGCCCGCCGTAGCGGGCTATCACGCTCCAGCTATAACCGAGCCGGTTGTGTATACGGATGTCCTTGAAGCCGCATTTTTCAAGCAATTGGACGATTTCTGCCTTCTTGTAATATCTTACACTCTTAGGATTCAATTGATCGTATATGGTTAGTTTCTGGCCGTAACGGTCGAGTTTGAGGAAATATTCCCGCATGTATTTGGAGAATGGCAGGTCGAAGAGGTGACACATGAGGCCGTAGATCCGGGCAGGGATCACCAGCAGGCCACAGATTGCAGACAGGACAGGGTGGGGAAGCCTGGTGCTGATGATCCGAAGCGGCCTTAGAAGCAAAAGATAGATGCCCGTCTGTTCCCTGCCATATACCCATAGGAACAGCCTTCCGTTTGGGCCAAGCGCCCTTCCCATGGCCCTGAGCGCAGGTTCTGGTTGCGGTATGAACTGTAATACCCCGATGCAGAATACGTAATCGAAGCCACGCGCTGGCAATTTGTCAGCGGTTGCCTGAATAATCTCTACGCCCTCAATGCCAGCCAGGTTCTCCCTCAGTACGTCTACGGCCTCTGATGGCTCCAGTGCCAGTATCCTGGAGGCACCAAGCTGGGCAAACATCCTGACGAACCTCCCGGCCCCGGCCCCAACGTCTGCAATGGATTTGCCCTCTATGTCCCCCTTGTCGAGCAGCGGACCGAAAAGCTCATCCAGGACGTCAAGCGAGGCATAATAGCCGTTGTTTTCCTTGAAGGCAGTCCACTGCCTTCCAAAGTCATCGATTGTATCGCGTCGTTTTTCCCCCATGCCCTAGTACCTGCCGTGTCTCCCTGGTATATTTAACCTATGGATTTTGGGACCATATTCCAACTTGGCACCGGTAGCACAGGCTCGAACCCGAATTCTGGATTTTGACACCGGCCATCCCGTAAGTCCCAGCCCTTGTCCTCATACCTGGTTTCAAGTAAATTTCCCCAAACCTTTATGTGCCCCATTCCAGATGCAATACAGGAAAACAACTTGGATCACCATGGCCACAGTAAAATAATGCGCGATCTTGTACTCAGCCCTTTCACCTGGTTCAAGACACTTTTTGAACAGTGCAATCTATTCAAAGAATTTGTCAAGAGGGATATCAAGGGTAGGTTTGCAGGCTCCTTTGGCGGGTTTTCGTGGGCCCTCATAAATCCAATAGCCCAGATACTGATCTACATATTCATCTTCAGCATAATTTTCAAGGTGAAGCTCTCCAGGCTGGAGCTGGGTACGGAAAGTTTTGCCGTTTATTTGCTGGCATCCATCTTTCAATGGCTGGCATTTTCTGAAGGCATTTCCAGAGCTGCTGGTGTCTTGGTCGAGCATGCCAATCTTATTACAAAGGTGGTGTTTGCCATCGAGATACTCCCGGCAGTATCCGTATCCAGTGCCTTCCTTTTAAACGGGTTGGGGTTCGCCCTGGTGCTTGTCTGGTTGGCGGCTAAGGGCTACCTGGCCTGGTCATGGCTCTGGGTCCCCTTGATCAGCCTGCTCTTTTGGGGATTTTCAATAGGATTTGCCGCCTTTTTGGCAGCGCTTACCGTCTTTTTAAGAGACACTCAGCAGGCCCTCGGCACGATATTGACTATATGGTTTTATTTTACCCCCATACTTTACCCGCTTTCGATGGTGCCTTCATCCTTGCGCACATATATGAGGTTAAATCCCCTTTTTTCTTTCATCGAATTGTATCATCAAGCCCTTTTGCAGCGTACAATTGACGGTTACCTCTTTTTGGCGGCCTTTTCTTGGACAATATTTACCCTTTTCCTTGGGCTGTTTTTCTTCAAGAGGCTTCAACTATCCTTTGGGGATGTATTATGAGGGGGGAGACGCTCCGGCCTCTGTTCCTGCCGCTGTCCCTGGAACTGGCCGATCGGTCGCCCGACGCCCCGTGATCTCCCGGTAAAGTTTTGCATAACTTGAGATCATATCACTGGTGCCAGGTATCGACATGGCCGCCTTCATGCAGTTTCTCTCGAACATTTTCAAGACCTGCCGGTTACTATCGAGTAATTCTATGTGCCTTCTGATAAATTCTACCGGGGCCTCGGCAGGTACCAGCGGACCCACCTTGTAACGGCTTACACGTTCCCTCAGGCTGCCAAGGTCCAGGGCCATGACCGGCCGTCCGCAAAGGACGACTTCGGAGAGGGTATAACTGAATGTCTCCGGGATCGTGGACAGTAACAGGCACAGGTCTATATGGTTCTCCCGGAGCATCCGGCCAAGGGTATCCCGCTTATACCCTCCCAGGATCGTCAGGTTGTCAGGCTGTCTGCCAATGGACTCGTACATGTTTCCAAGGACGAAAAAATTGATCCTTGCCGTCCCACCGAAATCGTGCCGGATAACCTGCTTGAATATATCGGATCCCTTGTGGGGCAGGAAATTACCGATGAAGGCCACGTTAAGTCCGTCAGTTTCTGATCTTGTGCGGCCTGAAAAGGGCAGGAAGTTCTCCTTGTGGACCCCGTTTTCAATGACGGTAATCCTGTCTTTCAATTCCATGCCGAACAGTTCCTGCAACAGGTCGCGAACGAAAAACGATGGAGAGATCACCCGGTCAAGTTTCCCCAGCATGTCTTTCCAATATTTCCGTCTTTTTTGTACGTAGCCTCTTGGAATTTTATAGCCCAGTTCAGTAAGACATTGGGTACACCTGTCATGGTCCGTTTCAAAATTACAGAAATCTGGTTTCATGAGGATGAAATTGGGGCACCAGAAGAAGTACTCATGAACCGATATTACGCTTTTGATCCCGGGAAACCTGCCGGGAAGCTCGAGACAGGAAAGGGGCAGGTTCCGGATGCTTTGGAAGTGGACTATTGAGGGTTTGATTTCGGCGATTATGCCGGACAGAATCCGGTCAACCTCATCGCTTTGCAACTGATCCAGCCCTATCTGCGGACCATTGTGGACCTTTTCGTCATCGGTTCCGGTAAATGATCGTAGGATATATTCCTTTTTCCTGGGGAAGAATAGATAGCATTCGAAACCCATCTGTTTCAGGCCATTTATCAGGTCCAGCATGTATTGTTCTATTCCAGCGGGATAACCTACTGGATCCTGGTGCAAGATGAATAGTATCTTCATGGTCCTTGTTTATTGTCAAATGAGCGATGCCAGGTAGTTGCGCAGGAACTCCAACTCCTCTACGTTGGCCTTGATAAGCCTTTCATAGCCAGGATACCTGGCATTCAACCTTTGCAGATTTTCCTGGATTTGGGCGTTCTTCCTTGCCAGGGCTTCAGGATCCTTGTTGGATTCGAAGGAGGCCCCACCCTTATGGAATATGAAGGTGGAGTCATCCAGGATGTTTAAAAAGCCTGCTCTTGCTGCCCTGAAACAAAAATCAGCGTCCTCCCCGTAGCCCTTCCGAAAAAGTTTCTCGTCCAGCAATCCTATCGTTTCCAGCGCATGTCGGCGGATATACAGGCAAAAGCCGCTGCCAAAGGGTATCACGGGGTAATAAAGGAGGGATAGTTCCTCCAGCCGCCGGTTCAATGTATCCATGGAATAACCAGGGGGTAGAAAATTATATTTAAGGGGCTTTGGAAAGGCGCAGATATAGGCATGGTTCGAAAAGGGAGTGACGGTAGCCACAAGTGGTCTGGCATAGGCCGCCCTTTGGAGTTTGTTCAGCCAATTGGCGGTGACAATGGTATCGGAGTTCAATATAAGGCAGTCGCGGGTTGAAGAAAGCCTCAATCCCTTGTTTACAGTGGCGGGGAAGCCCAGGTTTTGGTTGTTGAAGACGACCTTTATGTCGAGTGCATGGTTGCTGGCACGTAGACCTTTCAGGTATGATCTTATTTCTTCATCGGTGCTGCAATCGTCAATCAGGACCATCCTGTGTAGGGAAAGATCCGTGTGCCTAAGTATGCTTTCGACGCAATTTTTCAGATCGTCCATCGCATTGAAGACCGGTATGATGATATCCACAGGACGTTCCCCAGGGGGGAAAAGGGTACAGGCCCCTGCGCCACGTGCCGATATATTGTCCAAGGGGGATGCAGGTTTGCGGTTTGCAAGCCTTGCACGCCACCTGTATGCTATGCGGTTTTTTACCCCGGACATGCCTTCATTCTTAAAGACTACAAGGGCGCTTCGCGCGAGAAAATACCACCTGCCCCTCCTGGAATGGGGAGGGGCAAGGCGGTCGATCATGCCCCTGTAAGAGGAAAGAAGTGCCCAGCCGGCGCTGTTTGTTATCTCTGAGAGGGTGCTTTGTAGCGCGGTTTTTTCAAGAAATAGTTCGTTATTGGATTTCCTTAGTGCCTCGACGGAGTCTTTAAGCCCTTTATTGGCCTGTTCCACCAGGTTGAGCCTGGCAAGGATGGCCGTTTTTTCCTCCTCAAGCCCTGCACTTTTTGCCTTTTCCCTGTCCAGCAGGCCCCTTAACCGTTCCGCTGCAGACAACAATTCAGGCATCCCGGCGATCTTGTCGTTGGCAGCATCCAGTAGTTCCCTGAGCCTCAAGATCTCACCACGCCGGTAGCCGGCTATCTTGAAGAACTGGTACAGGTGCTGGTCGGTAATGAGCGATTTATGCTTGGCAGCCAGCCTGGCATATGCTGCAAATTCCCGGTCGGATCCCCTTTCCTTCAGGGTAATCTGGCCCGAGGCGCCTAGCCGGAACTCGGAAGTAGGCTTTGGAATATGGAGAAAAGGGGTCTTTTGTGCCAGCCTGATGAGCATGTCCCAGTCTTCATACAGCTCAAAATCCTGGTCAAAGCCCCCTATTTCGTCCACCAGCCCGCGCTCTATCAGCAGAGAGGGTAGGGGGATGTAGTTTTCAAAGACCAGGTGGGCAAAAGAGAAATCATCCGAGTAATAGACAAGCTTTTTTATCAATATCCTTTTTTCTTTTGTCTCCAGGTGCTCATATATCCCTTTGAAGCTATCGGCATATACCACGCCCGTGTTTTTGTCGGCGATCGCCTGGTACAAGGTCAAGAGATGTCCCGGGTAAAAGATGTCGTCATCGTCCAGGAAGGATACGTACCTTCCCGTGGCGCGCTTGATCCCTTCATTTGCCGCCCTTGCCCTGCCACGCCTTGGCATGAGGTTTATGTATTCAAGCCGTTCCATCCGGCCAGAAAATTCCTTGACGATTTCACGAACATCCTGGCCCCCGTCATTGATCACCAGACATTCTATCCTGGGATAGGTCTGTAGCGCCACGCTCTGCAATGCCTCTCTGAGGAGGGCTGGCCGGTTGCATGTCCTGATTATTACAGAGATGAGGGGAAAGCGGGCTACTGCCCCAATGCCCGGGGCCAGGTAATCGTTTAGCCGCAGGGCAATGTCAAGGCCGGGCTCTTTAATGGCTGTTTCAAAAAAGGCCTCAGCGTATTTTGTGTTGCTGTCCAATGTGAGCGCCCTGGCCCTGTTTATGGAAAGTACGGTGTCATGGTAATCGGCGGTGGAGGACTGGCTTTTGTATATGTCTATTGCCGCCTTCTTGATGCCCAGGACCGGATCGATACGAATCAACCTGTTGGCTTCGCACTGCCTCGTGACTTCATAGAACCAGAGCCTGGATCCACTAAGGGTTGTCTTGAGGGCCAGGCCGGTTTCTCTGGCCATGTGAGCGGAAGCGCCCTGTCCAAAGAGGGTATCCAGGAAGTCCATGGTCAACAGGGAAACGCCCCTGTGGTCAGGGTGATACTCGAGGGGGGATGGCAGGAAGATGGTCCTGGGATTCAGCCTTGCCAGGCCATCGGACAACCTTTTCAAAAACTCGTCTTTTTGCCGTGGGATTTCCCTGTCTTTAAGACCCCAGAATTCAAGGTCAGTTATGCCCAGGATATTGGCGGCCTTCTCGGCCTCTGCGCGCCGTACGGATACCTCTCCTCCCCTATCCCCCGAGGTTACTATCGCCAGGCTAACCTTGATACCTTCTTTTGCCGCCAGGGCAAGTGTTCCACCCATTCCAAAGGTTTCGTCATCGGGATGAGGCGCCATAACCAGCCATGGACCGGCGGGAAGATGGGATGCCTTGTAGGGGATCAGATCGTTTTCAGACAAGAGGGTATCCATGCATATATCTTTTCTAACTATTCCCAGGGGAAAATGGCAGATGTTTTTGTCGTGTAGCCTCTTGATCCATACCTGCCTGGAGGGTGGTTTGGGGCAAGGGTGTATAATTCCCTGTGCCCTGCCAGCCTGCAAACCGGCGGGTATCCAGGCGGATAGGAGGCCCAGCCACCCTTATTGCATTAGAAGCTTTATCAAAGCCTCCCTGTCGATCCTTGCCTTCTCGCTGGCCAACTGGTCGTCGATAAAGTTGCTGACCCTTGCTGCCTGTAACTCCTTGAATAGATCCGCCCTTACCCTTTCCTTTACCTTGTTGAATGGCAATTGCCTGCCGGGTTTCCTGGCCTCTACCTGGATGATGTGGAGGCCGAAGGCCGATCGTACAGGGCCGACCAGCTTTCCGATCCTGGCGGAGAATGCGGCCTTTGCAAAGGAAGGGTCAAGCGCGCTCTTAGGCAGCCAGCCAAGCTCGCCCCCCTTTCCCCTGGATCCAGGGTCTTCTGAATACATGCCCGCCAGCGCATCGAACTTTCCCCCTTTTCGCAACTGGGCGAGTATATCCTTGATCCGTTTTTTTGCCTGCTTGACCTCTTCAGGACTTGGCCGCTTTGGGAGCCTTATGAGTATGTGCCTCACCTTTACCATTGGCGGTAGCTGGTATTTCTCCCTGTGGCTGCGGTAATAAAGGCGTAGATCCTGGTCGGTGATCTTTATATTCTTTACAACCTTCTCACGTACAAATGCCGATGCCAGCTTGTCCCTGGTAAAGAGTTCAAGTTGTTCTTTTATGTCAGGGCGGTTTTCAAATCCTTCACTGTAGGCTTTATCAGACAATACCTTGGCCTGTACAAGGCGCTGGACCAGCGTAACCATCTGCCTTGGATTTGCCATCAGCTCTTTTTGCTGGGATTTGGGATAGTAACCAACGATCCTCTTTATGTCACCATAGGTCAGTTTCCAGTCCCCGGCCTGTGCAATGATAGTGCTGTCAGGATTGGATTCTTCAGCGGCGTTTACCCAGTTGGGTGGGGTTGCCACGAGATACAGGCAGGCGAAAAGAAACAATAGAAGTAGATGTAACCGATTTTTTTTGATGATGTTCATTCCTCTTTATACCCTTTTCAAAATTTGTTTGGATAGGGCCTTGCAGAAAATTCAGCAGGCCGAAAACGTTTTCCAATAATACAGTATGTTGGCCTGCTATCAAACCCTACAATGGGATTATATGTGCTCGTTTCATCCGATCATAAGGCAAAAAAAAGGGGCCTGTGGCCCCTTTTTTTAATTATATTTAGATCCTTATTCGATCCATATCCCTAGACTCAGGCGCTGTTGCGCCTTGCGATCCCCTTCATTGTAGAGCATGACATAGAAGGTAACAGGCTCAGATAGATCCTCGCGGTAGGCCTTGGAGAGGGTCTTTTTATGATTATCAGCATAGGTTTTATCATAGATTTCTATCATATTAGCACCTCCATCCCAACCATCCAGTGAGTAAACGCCATTGACCCCAGACTTTTTGTTAAGATCATTGATAGTAGGTTTGCTGCCACGTTTTACCAATATCGGAACCCTACGTGGACCTGAAACTGGGGTGGCAGTTATCTGTATGGAACGAACGCCTTTCCCACCGGCAATAAATTTGAAATATCTAACACTTTTTGCTTCTATGGAATAATTTTTATAACCTTCATTAATAAGTGTAATGCTGTCATCTGTAACTGTCTGTATTTCAGAGACTGTCACAGTTACATGTATGGAATATACCTCCCCAAAACTATCAACTACTTCTATATTTCCTAAGTCATGTCGTCCCACCTTCAGTCCACTCGTGTCACAGATAACAGAAATTCGTCCTGTACCAGCATTACTCAGAGTGATCCTTTCAGAGGTTGCCGTTGCGTTTGCATCGACGTAATTTCTGCAATTGTCCTTCACATAGAGGGTTGATTTACTTGATTCCGTGCCTACATAAACACTGAAGGAGATGCTTGTAGGAGATACACTTGCCGATGATGGGGTACAATCTGCCGGTACGGAGGAACGGCGTTCATAGACACTAGGTTGGTTTTCGGGTCGGGTGAATGAAAAGCTCCAGGAAGGTGCACTAAGGGCAGAGGGATTCGTTATAGAGGATGTGTGCTGCCCCTGTGGTTGCGGCTGTTGTTCCTGATCCTGCTGGCTATTGTTGTTCGTATTGTCAGAGGAGGATTCCTCTTGCTGCTGTGTCGCCGGTTCGGGCTCACGGCTTTCTGTAGCTGCATCTTTAATGACGATTTTTTGATTTCCGCAAAAGATATGGCCGGAATCTTGTGCCTCCGGTACCCCATTTATCAGGTCGTCTACACAGAAATGAAGGTCGAAATTGGATAGATAAGCGCTACTGTCGAGTGCAGTCCATGAAAAATGTATGTATTGGGGCAATGCTGGTATGGGGCCTATTGCACCGCATTCGGTCCAATCGTTTCTTTCCGTCCATCCATCAGGCCCAAGACAGAAGACATTTTCATTTTCTACACGCCATATGAACAGCTCAACCTGGCGGTTGGTAAAGTCTCCTCCCACAACAAACATAGGTACCCGTACCGGCTGGCCCCTGGTTACCGTTATGGGACGGGGTGTATCGTTCAAGAAGATCAACGGTGGTATATCCCCAGCCTGGAGCTTATTGGGCATAAAACCCACCACCATAAAGATAGTCAAGGAAGCGGCCAGGCCATTTAAAAAAGTTAATGAGCTGATAAAGTTTTTAATCTTGGTACACATTTTAACCCCCTGTGATACTTTTAACGGCTTTTATCTATTTCTTAAATATGCAAGAAAAGGGCCATGATGCCTGCTTCTTCATAGGTGCGATGGATGGTTTCGTTGGCCTGCTTGGGATCCATTTTTGAGCCTAGAGGATTCAATCCATGTTAAAATTTTTGTAAGTAGAGACCAAGTAATGGTAATGCCTTTTAATATATATCGGCAACCTGCATCGTGAAAAAAAGGAGGCTGAAATTTCTGGCCTCCTTTTCTCTTCATTTAAGCTAGCCACAGCCAAGGAACTGAACCTTGTATACCTTGGCTGTGGGACCTATTTGTTTTGTATCCACAGGTCAGATCCGTGGAGGGTTGGTTACCTTAATCCTAAGGGGTAGTTATGTCGCTGGTATACCTGAGCGGCAGCATGTGGCCGTAGTAACCCTGTACGAAGCTTCCAAGCTCGTAGCCAATAACCGGCAGACCGTGAGCAACTGCATCGGGTGTGGCTGCTGAAGGCAAGCCAATCTGGCGGTTGGCAGTATTGTGCTGGGTGAAGTCAAAGTTTACCCAACCAATGTCATAACCGCCTTCACCCAGCTTGAACTGGAGAAGGTCGGTGTTGAGGATAGAGGTCCCGCTTTCACCCATGGTGATGTAGTTGACCTCGTTGCAGAGCTTGAGCACAGGGGTCTTGCTCGGTGAGAACCCGTGGGTCTCGGTGGGATGATGCTCAGCATCGTCCCAGAGGGTTACAGCGATCTGCTCGCAGGATGCATCGTCTGTAGAAACCCAGGAGCACTCATCGGTGTCTATAGAACCGCTAAATGGATTTTGAACACCACCCATACCGATGGTCCGGCGCTTGGTCGGGAAGGTGATAATAACGTCACTCTGGCCGCTGAAGGTGTTTTCGATGTCATACATGGCAATCAGGTTGGCCTTGGTAAGCACGTAGTTTACACCATCGATGCCATCACCTGAATTTGAAAGGAGTGGCGGATCATCTAGGCCGAGGCCTACGCCACTGATAGGAGCCGTACCATCGGGCCTGAAATCAGCAAGGGCGGTCATGTTGTAGCCATAGGCGGCAGCGCCATCAACCAGGTCATAGATAACCACGGAGCCGGTAAGGGTGTTGGGGGCATCAGCCAGCGCAGGTGCGGTGAAGCCGTCAGCATCGGTAAGTCCCAGTGTCTCGCCGCACTCGTTATCCTCGGCAACTACCTTGTTGTCGCCAGGGGTGTCAGCCCATGAAGATACGGCGATTACGGTGAAGTAACCTTCCTTGGTCATGTCGGCGGTTACGCAATCAGCAGCGCCTGTGGCGCTGTAGGCCATGTCTTCAGCGTTGTCAGGGCCGAAATCAGGATAGGTGGGCGTGTCATCATCCCATACGACAACGTGAGCAGGGGTATTATCATCATCATCGCCCCATACCCATGCGCTCCACTGGTCGCCTGCGCTGAGGCATACGTAGAAGTCCAATACCTCGTTGGAGTACTTGCCTTCACGGAAACGTACCTTTACGGCAATGCCTCTGGTGGTAGATGTGTTTACCAGCCTGATGAAGGTAAAGGCATTGCGTGCATTGTAATAGCCTGCGATGAGGGCGTCACCCAGATCACCGGGATTGACATACACATTTAGCCCGGTGGGCAGGTTTGGCCCGCTGTTTGTCTGCATACCGTCAATCTGAGCGGCCTGGGCTACGCTAAAGCCAAGGGCTGCGATCAACGCTACCAGAATTCCGGTTAACTTCTTCATTCTAGATCCTCCTTAAATTAATTTTTTGACGATGGTTGAAAACAAAAGTTTGCTGTTTCACTCTATCCCGGACCCTACGTTTCATCACCTCCCTTCCAGGCAGTTTATGATCTTACTTCTTCATTATGTTTTTTGGTACGTGGTACCATTTTCCGTCTTCGGCCTTGACCCAGTGATCGGTAATGACGACCGGGGCCTTGAAGGTGTTCTTTGCCTTCAGGGGCTTGACCCCTGCCACTACCTTGATCTTGACATCGGCGGAGTCGCCGCTTTTGTCGAGGTTGATGCTTTGTATTACCGGGTTCTGGTATTGAACTATCATCTTCTTCTTCTGTTCCAGATACTTATCACGGCTGGTCTCCTTCTTGAGAAGGGGATATTCAAGGTCATACATCCTCGAGAGATCACCGCTAATCTTGGCCTGCCAGTAGGCGGTCACCCGTTCCTTGAGCACGGCCTTTTCGTCCGGTTTGGAGCAGCCGCTTACAGCCGCCATCATGGCTGTAAAAATCAATAGAAGGCATAGGAGACCTCTCCTTTGCCTGAAAAGGCAGTTGTCAGTCATTTTTCACCTTGTGATACATATAAAACCCCTCCATGTTCCCAGAACCGAAAATATCATAGCGCTCAATAGGTGTAAAGACACTATTTCCAGTGCGAATTATTCGAGGCATCTACCTGCCACGGTTGCAAGGCCTGGGACCGTTCCGTCTTTCAGCGCCGTGTACGCCTTCATGCATTCCTTTGCCTTGCCTTCAAGCCCTATACTGTCGAATATCATGCCTGCCAGCAGGAAGTTGTTCATGAAAAACGGGTGAAACCTGAAGCCTTCTTCAAGGGTCTTCATCGCCTCTCTGAACATCCCTTGATAATAGAACGATTCGGCAGCAGCCAGGTACTGAACGTGTATATCCTTCCAATACCCCGGCAGCCCCAGGAAGCGCTTCCTGGCCTTTTGTATGGCAGGGCTGTATTCCCGTGCAATATATATCCGGGCCTGCCTCGATTTTACCGCGGCATTCTTTTCTTCCATTGCCATGACCAGGGTCTGGAGCCTGGCCCCTTCCACGTTTCTGATGGCCATGACCCCGTAATAGCCAACGGTAAGCGTCAGGATCATGGCTGAGAAGGCCGTGGTGACGATCCGAAGGATTTGGTTTCTCCCGGATAGTGACACGAGGCGACCCATGCTGCGTCTATTCGCCGGTTCCGGTTCCCTGGATCCCTGCCATTGGAACCTCTATGTCGATCCTTTTTGAGACCCCGTAGGACTCAAGATCTACCGAAGCTGGGCACGTATTGCAGGGCCCTTGGAGCTCGATGCGGAATGTACCCACTGGCACCTCAAAGAAATAGGTTCCATCGGACCCTGTATCGAGCCTGTCCAGGTAATAGCCCGTTGGGCTGAAACCGAAATTGAGCAATCCTGTCAGGGATACCTCCTCACTGCCTATACCTTCCCCAGCGTCGTATCGGCCATTGCCGTTCTTGTCTTGAAATACATGGCCCCATATGGCCCCTGCGTCATCAGGCAAGGGGCGCGCAAATTCCATTACGATTATATAGACGTTGTATGTCTGCCCGTTGAACTCAAGCTGTCCTCCAACGAAGGCGATCCCCACCTCTGTGTAATAAGGGCTTAGGAGCGGCGCACCTTCGGCGTTTTTCCGGAAGGCATTACTCAAGAGGTTGTCCGTTATGATTGAAGCGGCCTGTTCTGCCGGAATGATGTTTATGAAGGCGATGCCGCCTATGCTCTCGGCACACACAGCAGGTGCATAGCCTGTTGCCCTGATCCGGTCCTCGGGAACCTGGCCATCCGGGCTCACGTGACCATAAAACACCCTTGCGAACATGTCTTCCCCGTAGAGCCTTGCCGCATTCGATAGTTCCTGGTTCCATGTGAGTGGGGAAAGCTCCGGGGCCCCTGGGAATGCCGCTGTATCCAGTGATACATCGCCTTGGGCCGTGGCATTGAGGCCAAGTCTTTCCACATCTGCCGCAGGATTCGCCCTGGCCGTGTTTATTGCCTCCAGCACCTGGGCCTCTATCCGGCCGGGTTGTGTTGATACGCCGGGTATGTCGGCAGCCGAAGCGGCTACTGCTACCAGGATGGCGCCCAAGGTGATGAGGATAGAGGTTATCATGGGTTTATTCATAGCATCTTTACTAATAAGCAGGAAGGGTGCCATGTTTTTTTGTTTGTTAAAACAAACAATTGGTTGGGGTAGCCTTGCCGGCTATGGCCAATTTCGTTCAGGGGTGGCTAAATTTGGCCAACAAGGATGCCCTTCTTCATTCTCCCAGGCCCTTGAGGTGTGGAGTCTTGGTTGAAGCGCGTAATCCGGGCCCATGGAATAGAAAGGAGGCATTTACCATTGCCACAACGGCGAAAAAGGCAAACTTGTGGTAGGGCATCTCTATGCAGTAATCGAAGAGCATGAGAAGGAGAAACGTGAGGTATTGGGCAAACGTAAACGTTGGCCAGGGAGAACTTGCCGCCAGGGCCGCCCTTAGTCCACGTAAAAAGGTCCAGCCGAGCAGAAACAGGAACAACAGGAGGCCGGGCCAGCCGGTCTCCCCCAGCATCTGGGCATAGTCCCCGTGGGCCCTGCGTACCTGGACATCCTGGGTGAAAAACAGCTTAGGCTGGAAATGCCTGTAGAGCGGGTATGCAAACCCCCAGTTCCCTATGCCTACGCCCAGGAGGTTTTTACGGGCCATGTACAGGGAGTTTCTGAGATATGTGCCCCGGTCAGACGAGAGGAGCCTGGAGGGTGATTTGAAGTAAACGGTCATCTTGTCGAATCGCTGGTGGGCAGGCGGATACCTCCATATGGTGGCACCCAGTATGATAAACGACAGGATTATGACAGGAAGCATGGTTCTTACGGCACCACGGCGTCCCGTGCGGTAGAGATGGTAAATGATCATTGCCACCATGAATATCATTGAAACGCTAAAGGCGAAATAGGTGGTGCGGCTCTGGAGGGTTGCGATATATGCAGATTCGGCCAAGAAGATCGGTATCCCCAGGGCTGGCAGCCAGCTTCTTCTGCCATCCAACGCCATGGCGGTGAGTGCAAGGAGTAGAAATGCCTGCCCTGCCACCGCCAGGGCGGCAGGGTTCTTGTACCCTATGGTGGACGGATTTGGCGGACCGGGCAGTGGGATCAGAAAGGGGATGGGACGCACCAGTTGATACAGGCCGATAGCAGTAACCAGTACGAATGAAGCTGTAATGCCAAGAAGCGACAGCTTCAGTAATTTTTCCTCGTGCCACAGGGTCACCAAGGCCAGGTACAGGTTCATGAGGGTGAAATACTGGGCAAGCTCGTACAGGGATGCCGACATGACCTGTGCCTTGATCGCGGTAAGGCACAGGTAACCCAGAAAGATCCCAAATAACAGGGTGAATCCATCCTTGAAGATCCCCTCGATATGTTCCAGCCTTGCGTGATCCTTCCATATGCCCCACCAGAAAATGGTCAGAAACAGCCAGGCCAGGACCTGGACCGCAACAAGCTTTGGTTCACGGTAGTTCACGAACAGCCATTGGCCATTGAACCTGCCAGGTATAATGACGAGCGGAGGCAGGAAGAACAGGACAAAGAGGCTTGCCCGGAGCAATACCTCGTTGAGGCCTGTTCCATGTTCGGTCCTGCCGGGCGTTTCCGGTATATGCCTGTAGTTGGAGTCGATCGGTGGCATTAGTCCCCCCTGCTGCACTGTGGGCCGCCATCCTTGAATTTCCAGGTACAGTCACCCCGTACATATAAAAGATATACTTCCGTCCCGTTATCATGAAGGCGTTTCAATACCCTGCTTGCAGGATATCCCCTGATGTTGTCTTTGTTAACCGGGATAATGGCCCATTTTGGATCCACGGCCTCCGGGAAGGCCTGGGACGTGGCGTCGTCGGCACCATGGTGCCCCACCATCAGTAAATCTGCCTTGAGTATGTCTGGATTCATTCCAAGGAGTTTGCCCTCTACCTTGCTGGTGGCATCTCCCATCAACAGGGCATCCTTGCCTGAGGCCATAACCTTTAATACCAGGCTGTTTTCGTTCCAGTTCCTGGAATAACCGTCGCCACATGGCCAAAGCACCTTTATGCTCACCCCGTGCCAGCCAAGCAGGCCGCCCCTTTTCAACACCTTGTAATTTTTGTTGGACCTGAATACTTGCGCGTACCATCTATATATATCACATCCTGGTATGCTGGGGATGGGCTGGCCGTTGTCATAGAGGTGATGCACGTGAAAATGTGGCAGTATATGAAAGACCCCTCCCATGTGATCCGGGTGGGGATGGGTGATGATCAAGGTGTCAATATCCTTCACCCCTGCCCATTTTAATATCTCACTCACCCGGTTCCCTGATACAGGATTGCCGGTATCGATCAGGATATTATTCCCGCTGCCATCTTCCAACCAGACGGCAGAACCTTCACCGATATCCAGGAAATGGATGGCCGGGTTGTTCGCAAGGCCGGCTGTTACCTTGAAGCCCTGGCCTGAAAACGCTGGCCGGGAAACAAGTACCAGCACGGCAAACAGCCCGTAAATCCATGCCCTTCCTTCTATGGCCGGTTGCTGTGCCATGGTGAGTGTAACGGGCAGATGCCCCCCGGCGCTTGGCAATAGTAAAGGAATATGCCAAGGCTACTGGAGATGGTATTCAGGATAATATCCCCTATGTCACCGACCCTGTTGGGCAGTGCAGCCTGGATCAATTCGTCCGTGAGCCCGATGAGAAACGATATCCCGATGACAACAGGCCACCTTGCAGGCCACCATCCGGAGGCGTCGGCCGCCCATGTGCAGATCCAACCTACGAGTCCGTATTCCAGTATATGGGTCCTTTCCACAGGGATCTTGAGCATCGAGGCTATCAGTGACATGAGAAGGATCGTACCAATGGCCAGGATCTTACGGTTATATGGACCGTCGCGACCCAGGAAATACACGGCAGCGATAATGGCCAGGACGGCAAGGGCCGGTGTAAGCAGGTGGATAAGGCCCTTGTCATTGAGCCATGTAGCAGCGAGACGGGCCTTCCCAAGGGTTCCATAGATGGTGATTACGTAGGCTGCAAGTACTAGCCAGCGAAAGAAGGGTGACGGTTCAGTCCTGATCGGATGCCTCCTCTGCTATGAGGTTCTTGCTCCGGGCCAGAAAATCCACTATGAAGGCCGCAAATACGGCAACAAAGCAGCCAAACACGAAGGCAATAGCCACCACCTTTTTCTTTGCAGGCTTTACAGGCCTGGTGGAACTGAAAGGCGCCTGGACGATCTCTATCGGGGAGAGGGAATCGAGCCTCACCTTGAGGGTGGCGATCCTTTCTTCCAGGGCAGCCCTTTCAAGTGGCAGTTCCTTGGCCTTTTTCAATTCCAGCTCCCGTATCGCGGCCTCTATATCCTTTATCGCCTTTTTTTTGCTTATTTCATCCAGCTTGGACTTGTTGACTTGGTTTTCAAGGTCGTTGATCCTTTGGTAAAGGTTGGTTATATAGGCAATGTTTTGTTGTATTATATTGGAGTACATGAGCAGGGACAGCTTGTCGTCACTGCTTGAAAGCAGGCTGTTTCTCTGGGTCAACAGGTCAGCGGTGTTCTTGTCTATCGAGTCGACCTGGATCTTGAGATTTTTGATCAGTTGCTCTAGTTGCGCCCTTTCCTTTTTGCTGAAATCGATTCCAGCCTTCAATACCCCGATCTGATTCCTTTGCTTGCCGATATCGTTCGAGATCTTTTCCGCCTCTATATCGAGTTCATTTATCTGTCTTTTTTTTGTTGCAATTTTTTCGGCCAGTTCCTGGCGTGCTACCGCCAGGTTCTGTTTCAGGTTCATTGAGCTTGTCTTTTTAAAATCCTCAAATATCGCAGAGAATAACGCTCTTCCCTGGGCAGGGTCAGGCCAGAAGAAACTTATGGAGATTACGTCAGCATTCCTTGGATTGGATGCGGTAATATCGGGAAGCCCCTTTGTGCCTGTTACAAGATGGTTTCTTTCTATTATACTTAGATAGGCCTTTTTATCGAACCATTCCTTTATGTCCTTTGGCCTGAGTGTATGCCTTGGTGATCCGTCCTGGTTATATCCGGTAATTCCTGGTTTGACCTGGCTTACTATTTCATATTTCGGTGTGGAAAGAAATGCATATGCCGCCGCAATGCCGGTAATAACCAGGATCACTATCAACATGAACCAGCGCCTACGCCACAGGACACTGATCAGGTCTGTAAGATCGATTTCTTCTTCCTGGTAATATACCGGGTGCTCCTCCGGGACCTGCTCTGTAACACGATCATCCAATTTTTTGTCTTTTCCAGGGGTATCTTCAGGAATTTTTCCCATTTCGTTTTATCTCGCTCCGCTGGTTTCAGGATCCAAGAGTAGTGCGACGGTTTTCAATAGTATCTTGCAGTCGAGCCACATGCTCCAGGAAGATATGTATTTCAAATCGAGGGCCACTATGTCATCGAATTTTTTTATGTTGTTTCTGCCACTTACCTGCCACAGGCCGGTAATTCCCGGCCTTATGCTGATCCGCCTGTAGTGCCACGCCTTGTACTGGTGTACCTCTTCCGGCGTAGGAGGCCTCGTTCCAACAAGGGACATGTCACCCTTCAATACATTCCAGAATTGGGGAAGTTCATCAAGACTGCTCATTCGAAGGAAACCACCCACCCCGGTTATCCTTGGATCGTGTCGTATCTTGAAAATAGGACCCTGCTGTTCGTTTGCCTTCAAGAGTTCCTTTTTCCGATGTTCGGCATCGGCACACATGGTCCGGAACTTGTAAAGCTTGAAGCGCCTGCCGTTTAGCCCTACCCGGACCTGTGAGAAAAAGACCGGCCCAGGAGTGTCCATTTTAATGGCAATCGCAATGAACGGGAAGAGACATGCGGTAATTACAAGGCCTATCAAGGCCCCGGCAATATCGACCGCGCGTTTCATGAGCATGAGATCCGGGTCAAGGGTCTTTGAATAAAAGGCCAGCGCCGGCATGTCACCCATGTAACAGAAGTCTATCCTCGAAAATTTCAGTTCTTCATCCAGGTTTATAAATACCTTTATGATCTTTCCGAATTCCTCTGCCAACCCAAGTATCCTCCCTATATCCTGGGCAGGACTCGGATGCCTCGAGAAGGCGACCATCACTTCGTCTATTACATCCTCTTCCAGTATGGATCTCATTTTCGATTCCAGGTCCTTTGAAGAAAAAGGCAGGATGCTCTTCACGTTAAGACCCCATTCAGGGCGTCCTTTGATGATATCGATCAGACGTTCCAGCTTCTGTCCGGCGCCTATCACCAGGACATCACGCTGATTATACCCCTTGGCGCGCAGGTAGTTTTGCAGGAATTTCAGGACAATCTTTTCAGCACTGATCAGGATCGATCCTATGACAAAATAATAACCAAACAGAAGCCGGCTGAAGTAACTTGAATGGGTAAGATAGAGTGCTGCAGAACTCAGGATCCCGGCTATGAGCAGGGCAAGGAATGTCTTGAAGATGATTTGAAGGATGGAATCAAACCTGATGGGTCCGTAAACCTTCAGGAATACAAACGTGGCAAGGGTCGTGGGGATGGAAAAATAAAGCAACCTGAAATAATAGGTTATCGGGCCCAGTAGCGCGGCTTCACGCCACTTGTATGCCAGCCAGAAGGAAACCAGCAGTATGAGCGTGTCAATCAGGGCAACAAAGACCTTTGCAAGGGTTGAATGTTCCTTTAGCACAGTTTCTCTACCGCTAAGGCAATCTTAGGTCCCGGAGACCAGGGACTGACATAAAAGAAGGATGTCATGAAGCCCCATCGTCAGATCAGAAGGTTCAGGATAAGGGTTCCTGGGGATATTTCTCATTGCAGATTGAATTCGGTATTTAAAGTTTAACCGTAAAATTATCGACCATCGAAATTATAAATGTGGCCCACGCTTATTGCAAGTTGACCCATTGAGCCCGATTTTTTAACCGGTGTCAAAAAATACCCCGGTTAAATGTATCTCTTGTAGGCTATTTCCTACATTTTGTCTTCGTTGTAAATGCTTAGCATCCCTTTCTTTGAATATCTCACCAAGATCGTTAAATAAATAGCCTGTCAAAAAAGACGGCACGGTTCTGGCAAACCCCGTCTCTATTTGGAAGGGGACAAGGGAGAGTTTCCGTAAGAGCTTCCGAAGAGAGATATACACACATCAAGGTTGCGATCGTTCTGATCCAATTAGAATCCCCCAATCCAATCTCCAGTAAGCCAATGGTGCCAGGGCTTACAGATATGATCCTAAAATTATGCGCTCTAAATACCTGAGCCTATAATTGGGGACCGTGGGCATAGGCCTTGCTCTATAGACTTGCATACGAGGTTAGACAAGGGCCGGATAAAGGGGGCAGAAAGGATATTTTGCCTCAAATACCTTTAAAAACAATAAGTTGGAGAAGAATAAAATGGGATGTGCAAGCATGAATTCAGGGCCAATGGTAAAGTTTTTTAAACAAATATTTTTATCGGGATCGTGGGCGCTACTTATTGTCATGGTGTTGCCTCAGATGATATTGGCTGCAAGCGTTACGCTTAGTTGGAACAGGAACCAGGAGCCAGATATAGCGGGTTACAGGGTGTTTTGGGGTACTGAAAGTAGAAATTATACTAATAGTGTTACAATCAATGACACAGCGCATCAGCCCCTTGAACGCACCTATACTATAGACGGGCTCGCCGAAGGCAAGACATATTTCTTTGCCGTAAAGGCATTTGACCTGACAGGACAGGAGAGCATTTTCTCCAAGGAGATATCGAAGTTCATTCCGGTTTCATCGGCTCAAAGTGGGGACAATGGCACCGGGGCCGACTGGTATCAATCCCAGGATTGGCTCGAGGTGGGCAGTGTCAGTATTGATAGCAATTGGAAGAAGGTGAGCTTCGGTCACCGGTTCCAGGACCCTGTGGTCATAGTTCGTCCTCCGAGTTCGACCGATGGTGCGCCGTGTGTAATCCGTCTTCGCAACGTG